>JAHDOX010000058.1 GCA_018434645.1 Synergistales bacterium
AGAAGAAGCGAAGAATATCAGCGTAGAGAACCGCCGTGGTACGGAACCGTACGCCCGGTGGTGTGAGAGGCCGGGGGAAGCAATTCCCCCGGCCTACTCGATTCTGGATAAGTTGCTTGTTCCGGGTTTTTTAGCGGTTTTTTGACCCCGCAGTTTTCTTTACGCACCACAAAGTGCCGCCCCAAACCAAAAGAAGGATCAAAATCATGTATAATTGCCAACCCATCAGGATACCTCCTCTACCAAAAAATTAGGAGACCGCCCCACAAACTTGAACCTTATCGGCATTATCCCTGCAGACCGACACACGTGCTTCAGGCCGTGTGTTTTTTGTCTTTGACTTTTCAGCGACTGAACCTTATCGACGTCGTTATAATTTTTCCCTCGGTCTGCAGGCCTCGAAAATACAAATAGATGCGCTGGAATATCCCTGCAGACCGACACACGGGCTTCAGACCGTGTGTTTTTTGTCTTTGACTTTTCAGCGATTGAACTTTATCGACGTCGTTATAAGTTTTCCCTCGGTCTGCAGGCCTCGAAAATACAAATAGATACGCTGGAATATCCCTGCAGACCGACGTAAAATGTTATTCAGTCGCCTCAAACTTGCTGGTCATCCTGTCGGCAAGCCAGTTGTTTAGTACAAGGAAGACCACCACCATGATTCCCCACTGGTAAATTATGGTGCCCACGGTAAAGGTGTACTCCGAAATGGGCAGCCACTTCATGTAGCTATCTGGATACCAGCTTGCGGCCTGTTTTATCCACCACCCGAAGATGATGACGAACCACACGGGGAAGAGGTAAATCAGCTTCCACATCCAGGCGGCCTTCAGGTCCGAAACGGGCTCGATGTACTCTTCCCAGATCTTGTTTACGCCGACCTTAATGGCTCCGATGGAAAAGAACAGTCCGCTGAGAAGCAGCCCGACGCCCCAGACAAAGTCCTGGTTGTCCAGGAAACTGATGCTCATGGACGAAGGAAGCCCCAAAACAGTGATGCCTATGCCCGCAGCCAATGCAGCCTTGTGGCGGGGCCATCCCGCGTCCATGAAAAGCCGAACGCCCAGCTCTACCATGGCAAGGAGTGAGCTCAATGCGGCGAAAATAAGCGCAAGGAAGAAAAGCCCGGCGAATAGCGCGCCGCCCGGCATGACGGTAAAAAGCTTTGTCAGGTGGATGAAAGCCAGCCCCGTGTTTCCGGAAGCGACGGCGGCCTGGGGATCTTCGGAAAGGGCGAATATGGTCGGAATGATTGCCATGGCGGCGAGAAGGCCCGCGGAAGTGTCGGCGAAAGCGATGGTCGTCGCGTTCAGGGAGATGTCTTCAGTCTTTTTTACGTATACGTAGTATGTCAGAAGAAGTCCCCATCCTGCTCCGGTAGACCATGCCACCTGGGTAAAGGCCTCGAGCCAAAGACGTCCCTGGAGAAAGGTATTGAATTTTGGTTCGAAAAGGAACTGGAGTCCCTTGACGGCTCCCGGAAGCATTACGGCGCGTATGGCCAGGATTATGAGCAGCACGAAGAGCGAAGGGATAAGGATCTTGTTGATCTTCTCCAGCCCTTGGGAGACTCCCTTGAAAATAACGATGGTGGCTATGACCATGGAGAAGATATGCCACGGGACCATGGCCCCCGGTGTGGTGGAAAAGGCGGTCCAAAGAGCCTCAGTGTCGAGTCCCGGCTTTATGACGCCTGTCAGGACGTAAACGAAATACCTTACGCACCAGCCCGTTACGACGGCGTAATAGAAGGCGATTCCAAGCGAAATCCAGGCCACACAGCCGCCGGCCCAGGTCCATTTGCGCCCCATCATTACCTTGAAGGACCCGATAACGCCCATCCTGGAGATTTTGCCCCAGACTTCTTCTGCCATTAAGAGCGGAATCGCCCAGAGGAACAATCCTATGAGAACAGCTATAACAAAGGCTCCGCCGCCTTGTGCCGCCGCGACTCGGGGAAAGCGCCAGATGTTTCCTGTACCGACGGCCATGCCTATGGCCGAGAAGATAAGTCCCCATCGGGTTACCCACTGGTCGGCTTTTTTGATTTCCGCCATTCGTTTATTCCCTCCTCACAGTTTCTCTGATACTGACCTTTCGGGAATTGAAAACAAACAAGGAATTTGCTCTCGCTGCGCTCTGTTGAAAGGGATTTTTGAGTTTTTCTGTTTCTCACCGACCTTTCCGGCCCTGGATTGGCTTAGAAGAAGTCTGATATTGCTGCATATGGCGAGTTGTATCATGCCTAAATTCAACTTGCAGTACGAAGTTAAAGGCCTGTAAAACGTGCTTGTTTATTATAAGACAAACTCGCCGGCTTTTCCAGTATGCAAATGAGAACGGAGAAACAATTCCGGGGCAAAAGGCGCATATACGTTAGCCTGCATAGGACGACCCAACCCCGGCTGTGTTACAATGCAAAAACGGCGTGACCGGGTTCATCCGCTGGAATTAAGGAGGCGATAAAAATGCCGGAGTTTACAGGTCCGGAGGGACGGGTTCTTGAAAACGAATCGCCGATAAAGGTGAAAGAAATACTAAAGAAATGGAAATCGGCCAAAGGTGTGGTGGCTGCACTTGTCGATGATGTCGCCACCGACCTTGGGGCGGAGATTGCCTCCGATGCCGAGGTGCTTCCCATAGAAGGGGACTCCAGGCTGGGGCTTCAGATCCTCAGGCATTCCGCTTCCCACCTGATGGCGCAGGCGGTAAAAAGGCTTTATCCGGGAACGCGTCTGGGAATCGGACCGGCCATAGAAGACGGTTTCTATTATGATATGGATATTCCGGAACAGTTGGGCGAGGACGACCTTGATACCATAGAAAAGGAAATGAGAAGGATAGCAAAGGAAAACCTGCCGGTCACGAGGGAGATTCTTCCGAAAGAGGAAGCGGAGAAGCTTTTCGCCGAACGTGACGAAATATACAAGATCGAATTGATAAAAGAACTCGAAGGTGACTCCGTAACCACCTACAGACAGGGGGAGTTCGTGGACCTTTGCCGAGGCCCGCACGTGGAAAACACGTCCGTGCTGAAACATTTCCGGCTTCTTTCCGTCGCAGGCGCCTACTGGAGAGGCAACGAGAGCAACAAGATGCTGACGCGTATTTACGGTACGGCCTTCGCGTCGAAAGAGGCCCTGGAGGAATACATTAACAGGATCGAAGAGGCTAAAAAGAGGGACCACAGGAAGCTCGGCAGGGAACTGGACCTTTTCAGCCTGCAGCCGGAAGCGCCCGGTTTTCCCTTTTTCCATTCAAAGGGCATGGTGGTCGTAAACAAGCTTGTGGACTTTTGGAGAAAAGAGCACACAAGGCGTGGTTACACCGAAATAAAGACACCTCTTATACTGGATCGTGACCTGTGGATACGCTCGGGGCACTGGGATCATTACAGGGAAAACATGTATTTCACCGAAATAGACGAACGTCCATTTGCCGTAAAGCCCATGAACTGTCCGGGCGGCATGCTTGTATACAAGAGCCAGATAAGAAGCTACAGGGATCTGCCGCTAAGGATGGCCGAGCTGGGGACGGTACACAGGCACGAACGTTCGGGTGTGCTGCACGGGCTCATGCGGGTGCGGTGTTTCACCCAGGATGATGCCCACCTTTACGTCAGGCCGGATCAGATAAAGGATGAAATCCTCGGTATTATGGACCTGGTCCACTATATCTACACCGATGTCTTCGGCTTCCCCTACCGGGTGGAGTTGTCCACCCGGCCCGAAAAGGCCATGGGCGACCCAGGTATGTGGGAGGTAGCCGAAAGAGACCTCCAGGAGGCTCTCGAGGAAGCCGGGGTGCCCTACAGGATAAATCCGGGCGATGGTGCCTTTTACGGTCCCAAGATAGACTTCCATCTTGAAGACTGCATAGGAAGGACATGGCAATGTGGAACCATTCAGCTGGATTTCCAGATGCCGGAAAAGTTCGATATAAGCTATATCGGCCCCGACGGGGCACAGCACCGTCCGGTCATGCTTCACAGAACTATCTACGGGAGCCTGGAGCGGTTTTTCGGCATTCTTATAGAACACTACGCGGGCGCCTTTCCCTATTGGCTGGCGCCCGTACAGGTGCGGATAATCCCTGTTTCTGAGGACCATCTGGAGTATGCGGCGGAAGTAAAAGCAAACCTGATGGAAAAGGAAATCCGGATTGACACGGACATCAGGGATGAGAAGCTCGGGAAACGTATACGGGACGCCCAGATTCAAAAAATACCCTACATGGTTGTTGTCGGGGACAGGGAAGCCCGGACGCAAACGTTGGCGGTACGGGAAAGGACGAAAGGTGATTTGGGATCGATGACGCTTTCCGGTTTCCTGGAGCACCTCGAAACCCTGCCTGACCCTACCCGATGAGCTTGCGCCGCCGATGTGTCTGTGTTATAGTCCTTTTTTGACATAAGCCGGGAGCCGTATAAAAAACCTATAAAGCAAAAGAGGGGAGACCATTCCCCCACCTGCTGACGCCCAGGGCTGTTTACAGGTCGGAATTCGGGAAGAAAGAAAGCGACTTTCCCGAATGATTAGTTGATGCCGGGCGAATTAAAGCCCGGCATTTAATTTATAATTAAAACAAAACCGGAGGTGACGGACAATAGCTAAAAGAAGTGACGAACCAAGAATCAATGAGGAAATCAGAGCAAAGGAAGTTCTGCTCATCGACGACCAGGGAGTAAAAGTCGGCGTTGTTCCGGTCGGCAAGGCCCTTGCTCTCGCGGAGGAGCGGGAACTGGACCTGGTGGAGGTGGCGCCTCAGGCCGACCCGCCCGTATGTCGAATTCTTGATTACGGGAAGTACAAATACCAGCAGCAGAAACGCGAAAAAGACGCCCGCAGGAAGACCAAGAGCCAGACCGTAAAGGAAATGAAGATGCGGCCTAAAATTGATCAGCACGATTACGAGTTCAAGACCAAGGCTATTAAAAGTTTCCTCGAGGCAGGGCACCGGGTCAAGGTAGCGGTTTTCTTCAGGGGAAGGGAGATGGCCTTTCTCGACAGGGGGCGCGAGGTGCTTGAAAAAGTGATGAAAGATTGCGAGGGACTTGGTAAAGTCGAAGTGCCCCCCAGGATGGAGGGGCGGTATATGCGCATGATGCTGTCTCCCATCCCGCAAAAGCAAAAGTCACAAAAAACGGAAGCGGATTCTCGAAAAGTCAGCTTGCCGGAGAAGGAAAATTGAGCGACCTGTTTCGGGATTGAAGATACAGGGCGTGTATAGAGGCTAACGCCCGTGAGAAAACAAAATAGACTGGGAGGTTTCCTGCATGCCTAAAATGAAGACTCATTCGGGAGCGAAAAAACGCTTCCACAGGACTGGAACCGGAAAAATCGCTTACAAGAAAAGCGGACGGGGACACCTTCTGCGCAAGAAAAACTCGAAGAGACTGAGACGGCTTCGCAAGAAAGGGTATCTCCATCCCACTCTGGAAGCGCAGATGGAAGTGCTTTTGCCCAACCGTTAGACATAGCTTTTATGATGCAGCATGTATCGCAATAGTTCCAAGACAAGACATTCTGACTGAAAGAGGTGAACGCGCATGCCGCGGGTCAAAGGTGGAAGCGCGAGCGACAAAAAGCGCAAGAAACTTTTCGAGACTACCAAGGGTTTTTACGGCAGGAAGAAAAACACGTACAGACGGGCAAGGGAAGCGTCGCTTCACGCCCTCTCGAACGCCTACAAGGACCGCAGGAACAGGAAACGGGACTTCAGGCGTCTTTGGGTTACCAGGATCAGTGCCGCCGCCAGGATGAACGACATGTCATACAGCAATTTCATCAACGGTCTGAAGAAGGCGGATATCCAGATTAACCGAAAGATGCTCTCCGAGCTCGCGATCCAGGATATGCCTGCCTTTCGCAAGCTTGTGGAACAGGCAAGAGAGGTGTTGGGACAATAAATTTCCGTTCGTATAGTGCGCTACGCACGGAGAGGATGATTGTAAGGGGGTTCCTGATGCTTATTGCCTCGGGAACCTTTCTTCTATGGACGGGAAATCTTTTTTACAAGCCCCTGAGGTTGATAGATGCCCTTTTTACGGCAACATCGGCTGTGTGCGTGACAGGCCTGGTCGTTGTCGATACGGGAAACTTCCTTTCGCTTTTTTCCCAATGGGTTGTGTTGCTTCTGATACAGCTGGGGGGGCTGGGGGTAATGACTGCCTTCACGGCTTTACCGCTGATCAGGGGGTCGAAAATAGGCATCCGACAGCGGCTTCTTTTTACCGGCGGACTGGGGCTGAATACTCCAGCCGGTGCGGTGAGGCTCCTCGTGAAAATATTGGAGATGACCCTTGTCATCGAGCTTTTTGGTGCGCTGTTGCTTTTTGGAGCATTTCTGGAGTACTTCGAACCTGCACGAGCCATGTACAATGCGGTATTTCACAGCGTCAGCGCCTTCTGTAATGCTGGTTTTTCCACCTTTTCCGACAGCCTGGTCGCGTTTTCGGAAACGGGCACCATACTGGGTACAGTCATGGCCCTTATTGTCCTGGGCGGCCTTGGTTTCATCCCCCTCTCCGAGGTGGCGTCCTTGCCCTGGGGTAAAAGGCTCTCCCCTTATTGTCGCCTTGTCCTTTCGGTTACCTTCACACTCATTATTGCGGGTTCGCTTTTGCTGCTTATATCCGAGTGGAACGGCCTTTTCCGCGGGATCCCGTTTCATCTTAAAATCTGGAACGCCCTTTTCCAGTCGATAACTGCCAGGACGGCAGGGTTCAACACCATTTCCATTCCCGCCATGTCCACCACAGGCCTTTTTGTTCTCTGCCTGCTCATGATAATAGGCGCCTCCCCCGGATCTACGGGCGGAGGAATGAAGACTACCACCTTCGGCATTTTGGCGCTTACCAGCATTACCGATATAAGGGGCAGAAAAGAGGTCGTTCTTTCAGGGCATCGTTTGCCGCCCCAGACGGTGCGGAAAGCTCTCACGTTGACGTTCCTTTATGTTGGGACTATTCTCGGAAGCGCTTTCATACTTAGCCTGACAGAGCCCTTTGGTTTCAGGGCTGTGTTCTTCGAAGTCGTTTCAGCACTGGGTACTGTGGGGCTTTCGACGGGAATCACTGGAGAGCTTTCAGACACGGGTAAACTCATCCTGATCCTGTTGATGTTTTGGGGGCGTGTCGGGATAGTCACCTTCGTATACGGGATGCTGGAGAAAGAAGACAAAACAAGGATATCCTATGCTGATACGAATGTACCCATATAAAAAAGGGGCGGTTCGATGAACGGCAAAAAAGGAGAAAATAAAAGGAAAACCTGCATGGTCGTTGGACTTGGCCGTTTCGGCAAGGCCGTCTGCGAGCGCCTGACGGAGCTCGGGGAAAGTGTCATCGGCGTGGACAGGGTCAGAGCCAGGGTCGAAGAATTGTCGGACGTGGTAGATCTGGCGGCCCAGTTGGACGCAACCGATGAGGACGCACTCGTCAAGGCCGGGGCCAGGGAAGCCGATATCGCTGTCGTAGCCATAGGTGAGAACATAGAGGCCAGCATACTGGCTACCACGATTCTCATAGGCCTCGGGGTTCCGGCGGTTACAGCGCGTGCCCAGAACGTGATTCACGCCAAGGTGCTCGCAAGGATAGGTGCCTCGAGAGTATATTTCCCTGAAAGGGATCTGGGCCACCGGGTTGCCGAACAAATTTCTCACCCC
>JAHDOX010000042.1 GCA_018434645.1 Synergistales bacterium
GTTCAAATCCTGCCGGGCGCGCCAGTTTTACAAAAGGTGCGGTAAGCGCAACAGGCGATAGTGGGCCATTAGCTCAACTGGCAGAGCACCTGACTCTTAATCAGGGGGTTACAGGTTCGATTCCTGTATGGCCCACCAAAACAGTCCCCTCCGCCTGAAAACAAACAAAAAAGTGGGTCATTAGCTCAACTGGCAGAGCACCTGACTCTTAATCAGGGGGTTACAGGTTCGATTCCTGTATGACCCACCATAACACTTGGGCGAGAGTGGCGGAACTGGCATACGCGCTGGACTTAGAATCCAGTAGCCGCAAGGCTTTAGGGGTTCGAATCCCCTCTCTCGCACCAGAAATTTACAGGAGCCAGTGCCTGGTCTATTGAACTTTCAAGACCCCCCGACAAGGAAGTAAGCGGGGGGTATACTTTTATGGAGGAAGGGGCGAAAAGGTTTGACCTTTTTGCACCTTATGCTAATATCTTGAGGTTTGCCGCGAGAGGTAACCAGGAAGAAACTTTATCCCGGATAAGAGAAAACTTTCCGGGAAAGTAAAAAGAGGCTCGGAGGGAGTTGTCGCGTTGTGCGTTCTGAAATAGTGTCTCAGGAAAAGAACATCGTCAAAATCAAGGTGGAGGTTCCCGAAGGGGAATTCAGGGAATCTATGGAAAAAGCCATTTCCGAGTTGAGACAAAAGGCGGAAATCAAGGGATTCCGTAAGGGCAAGGTGCCTAAAAACATTCTTGAAATGCGGCTCGGCAAGGATACGATCAGGTCGGAGGCCCTTGAAAAGCTTTTGCCGAAAACGCTCGACACGCTTATCGAAGAATACGAGCTGGAACTGATAGACACGCCAAAGGTAGACATAGAGACTCTAGAGGAAGACAAACCGGTAGTGATGACCGTCACTTTCGAGACCAGGCCCGAAGTAGAACTGGGGGACCCTGCCACTCTCGAGGTGGAAAAAAGAATTGTTGAAATTACCGGGGGCATGGTCGAAGAAGCCATCGACCAGCTCAGGGAGACTTTTGCCGAAAGAAAACCCGTAGAAGGAAGACCTGCCGGACCTCAGGACATCGTTCATGTACAGTACACGGTAGAAGTGGATTCTGAGGAAGAAGCCGACGGAAAACAGGAGTCGGTAAAAGCGGATATCGACCTTTCTGCCGATAACGTCAGAGAGGAGTTCCGGGAGGCCTTGCTTGGGAAGAACGTCGGAGAGACGGTAGTTGTAGAGATACCGAAGGAAATTACCGAGGATGCCGAAAAACCGTCCGAAACCGTACGGTTCAAACTGGAAATTCTTTCTATGGAGGAAAAACGGCTTCCGGAAATAGGGCCCGAGCTTTATTCCAGGGTTTTTGGCGAGGACGTGAATACCGAAGAAGAATTCAGGGAAAAGGTTCGCGAGGCCCTTAAATCCAGGTTCGAAGCCGAGAGCTTTGAGGGTTGTCGCCAGGAGGCAATCTCGAAATTGTGCGATGCGTCAAACGTTGAGATCCCCGACAAGCTCATAGAAAGACAGGTAGAAGAGATCAAAAGGGAAGAAGAACAGCGGATCCAACAGCAGACCGGAAAGTCACGCGAGGAATATTTCAATGAAATAGGAATAGATATACCGGAGCACGAGAATGAAATACGAAAGCGTGCCGAAAATATAGTCAAACGTTCCCTGGTGCTCCAGAGCTATGCGGAGCGGGAGAAAATACAGGTGGCGCAGAAGGACCTCATGGAAGAAATAAAAGCCTTGGCTCAGTCCATAGGTGCCGAGACCGGGAAAGTCCAGCAGTTTCTTGCCAGCGACAGGGAGAGACTGGAAGAGGTTTTCGGCAGGGTCCGTTACAAAAAGACCATTGACCGCTTGGTGGAATCCGTCAAGGTCAACGAAAAACCTTTCGTAAAAGAAACCGGGACCGTTGCAGAAGAAGCGAATACCGAAGATGCAAATAACAAAGACGCAAATAACAAAGACGCAAATAACAAGGAGGATGATGCCTGATGCTTGTCCCCATGGTCATAGAACAGACCGGCAGAGGAGAACGGGCTTACGACATATATAGTCGGCTGCTTAAAGACAGGATAATTTTTATCGGTGAAACTATCGATGATCATCTTGCCAATCTCGTTGTGGCACAGTTGCTGTTTCTTGAAAGCGAAGACCCTGAAAAGGACGTGAATATTTACATCAACAGTCCGGGAGGGGTGATCACTTCGGGGCTGGCCATTTATGACACAATGCAGTACATCAAATGTCCTGTGGCGACCATATGTGTAGGTCAGGCTGCAAGCATGGCGGCGGTTCTTCTGGCCGGCGGGAGCAAAGGCAAGAGGGTAGCTCTCCCCAGCGCCAGGATCATGCTGCATCAGCCTCTGGGAGGCACCCAGGGCCAGGCCACGGATATCCAGATCCACGCCAAGGAAATCTTGAGACTGAAAGACAGGCTGCACGAGATACTCGTGCACCATACCGGCCAACCGAGGGATCGGATAGAAAGAGATACCGACAGGGACTTTTTCATGTCCGCTGAGGAAGCGGTGGAATACGGTATAGTGGACAAGGTGATAGAGAAACGCTAGACAAGCACCTTTTGGAATTAAATTGTGAGAAAAGTAAAGGCGGCAGGAGCCCGAAAGGGCTGCATCTTTTCCCTGGCCCGGAAACCGGGTCCTGTCCGCCACTGCAGACCATATATGAAAGGATGTCCTGAATGTCGAAATCAGGCAGTGCATTCCGCGATGCAAAATGTTCATTCTGCGGAAAGAGTCACGAGGAAGTCCTGAGGCTGATTGCCGGACCTGGCGTATATATATGCAATGAATGCGTCAACCTGTGCAACCTGATTCTCCAGGAACACAAGGAAGAAGAACAAACTTCGGGTTCAACCGCCATTCAGGCGGCTGTCAAGACCGACCAGGCGTTTTCGGACCCTTTGACGGAAGACGGCCTGGATTTCATGGACAACCCTCCGCCCAAACCGAAGGAGATCAAGGCATTTCTCGACGAGTATGTAATCGGTCAGGACTTTGCGAAAAAGGTCATTTCCGTTGCTGTCTACAACCATTACATGAGGATCATGGAGCAGTTGGAGGCCCGAGAAAAAGGGGACGACACGGAAATGCAAAAAAGCAACATCTTGCTTATAGGGCCGACCGGTTGCGGTAAAACGCTAATTGCAGAAACTTTGGCCAAACATCTCAAGGTTCCCTTTGCCATCGCTGATGCGACTACGCTTACAGAAGCGGGATATGTAGGTGAGGATGTGGAAAACATCCTCGTGCGGCTCCTGCAAGCGGCTGATTACGATGTAGAACGAGCCGAAAAGGGCATCGTCTATATCGACGAAATAGACAAGATCGCCCGCAAATCGGAGTCTACGTCGATAACGAGAGATGTCTCCGGCGAAGGGGTACAACAGGCCATGCTGAGAATGATCGATGGGACGGTGGCCAACGTTCCTCCAAAGGGAGGCAGAAAACATCCCTACCAGGATTTCATCCAGATCAAC
>JAHDOX010000094.1 GCA_018434645.1 Synergistales bacterium
GCAGGTGCAACCATGAACTACAAAGGTAAAAAGAATTTATCGATGGAACTTATCTGGCGAACGATACTTTTATTCCGGTGGATACTCTGGCATCTTCCGCACAAGTGGGCCCTTTCCCTTGGAACTGTGACAGGGTGGTTCGTTTGGGCCCTCAGCAAAAAGCGAGTCGACAGGGCGGAAGGGCGGTGTGTGTGTGCCCTTGGCGTCGGTGTCAGTCTGGCACGTGAGGTAGTGAAAAGTTCCTACCTGAATCTGGGAAAAAGTCTGGCGGAGTTTTTACGCTTCCCTGTTATGGGGGCAGAAGTCGAAAAATTTGTCGAGATCCATGGTGAAGAAAACCTCAAAAATGCACTCGATGAGGGGCATGGTGTAATACTTTTGACGGCTCATCTCGGAAACTGGGAAATGGCGGCCGCTGTGCTGGGGCGAAGGGGTTATCCCATGAACGCCATAGGCGCCGAGCAACGGGACCCCCGGATAACGGAACTGATCGAGCTTTTAAGGGCAAGTTCCCTTGTAAAGACCATCGGCAAAGGTTTCGATCTTAAAGCAGCTCTTACATGTCTCAGGTCGGGCGAGATCCTTGGCGTCCTGCTGGACCAGGATTTCGGATCGCGGGGCATCGTGGCGCCCTTTTTGGGTATTGATGCCAGTACGCCTTATGGCCCTTTGAAAATGGCAGACAAGCTGAAATCGCGAATTGTACCTCTTTTTATTATCAGAAAACCCGACGGGATCAACCACGACCTTTATCTGCTGCCTGCCCTAAGGCCGCCGTCAGGAGAAAGTTTCGGCGCCGATCTGGAAGGGGCCGTCCGTCTTTGCAACGATATCATCAGCGAATGGATTTCCAGATACCCTGGGCAGTGGATGTGGTTATACCCCCGCTGGGCTTCGACCAAAGGTGACCGCTGATGCTGGTGGGTATAGATCCAGGACGTGAGAAATTCGGGTGGGCCTTCGTAAAAAAGGACGGAAACCTTCTCCTTTCGGGAGTTACGCCCCTGGCCGAGTTCAACGAGTGGCTCGTTGCGATAGGGTCGGGAGAAGCGTCGGGGTTCGGGAATTGGGTGTTTGAGGGAAAATACGATGAGCTTTTCCTGCCCCCCGTTGAAAAGATCCTCCTGGGGGAAGGAACCGGGATGAAGAAAGTCGCAGATATTTTGCGGAGCAAGAACCTGTCTTTTGATGCAGTTCCTGAGGCGTACTCCACTCTCAGGGCGAGGAAGCTGTACTGGGTCCTGCATCCGCCGCGTGGCCTAGGACGGCTGGTTCCGCTGTCTTTCAGGGTGCCGCCCCGTCCGATAGACGACCTCGCGGCGTGGAGACTGGCCCTGGACTTTCTGGGTTTGTCCGGGGAGGATTAGAAAGGTTTTAAAGTCCCCATTTTGAACCTGGTCTATTCACTTGAGGGAAGCGCGGGCGAGATGGCTAAAAGTGCGTGAAACCAAAAGAAAAGTTAAAAAATTTTTTGTCGAAGAGCTTTCTTTCGTTTTTGAACTGGTCAAATGGCTCCTTCTGGCGTTAATTACGGGAGTGATAGTGGGATCTTTTTCGGCACTGTTTCTGCGATCCCTGGAAGTAGCCTCCTCCATTATGGCTGACCCGGGTCTTTGGCGACTGCTTTTTTTGCCTGCGGGACTTCTTGCGAGCACCTTTGCCGTAAGGATCTCCGGGCTGGATAGTCCCCATTTAAGGCGTGATGTAGCCGTTCAGGCGGTGCATGACTTCAGGGGGCTGATCCCTCTGAGAATAGCTCCCGTCAAGATGGTTGCCTCCATATTCACCATAGCTGTCGGAGGTTCGGCCGGGCGTGTAGGTCCGTGCGCACAAATAGGGGCAGCTCTGATGTCGGGTATTTCTACGTCGGCTGGTTTCAACGAAAGGGATCGACGTAAACTCGTGGTGTGCGGAATTTCGTCAGGTTTCGCCGCTGTCTTCGGGACTCCCGTCGCGGGCGCCGTATTCGGCCTGGAAGTTTTATTCATGGGGCAGATGCTTTATGACGTGCTCTTGCCGTCCTTCGTCAGCAGTATTGTTTCCTACCATACAGCACTGTTTCTGGGGATTCCCTATAAGGTTGCCGCCTTCGTTGAAATCCCGGCGTTTACGCCGTCTGTTTTGGGCATAGTCATTTTGGCCGGCGTTTTTTTCGGTTTTGTTTCGCTCTTTCACATAGAAATGCTCGCTTCGCTGGAACGCCTTGCAAAAAAGATCCCTTTAGGCCCCTACAAGAAGGCGTTGTTTGGGTCGGCTTTGCTCCTTTTGATATGGGAGCTTTTCGGTGAAATGTACCTGGGGCTCGGCGAATCGACCATCATTGAAATATTCCACGGTGGTTTTGTCCCTGTTTACGCTTTTGCAGTCAAGTCGCTTGCCACCGGTGTAACCCTTGCATTCGGAGGAGCTGGCGGTGTCTTGACGCCGACCTTTTTTGTGGGAACCGCCGCAGGTTCGACCTTCGCCTCGATTTTACATCTCGATCCGGTCTTTTACAGCGTCCTGGGTTTTGTGGGAGTGCTCGCAGGTTCGGCCAACACTCCCATTGCGGCCGTTTTTCTTGCTACGGAGCTCTTTGGTGTGCAAGCCGGTGCCTTTGCCGCCGTCGTCTCCGTGGTTTCCTTTGCACTCAGCGGCCACAGAAGCCTTTACCCGAGTCAGATACTCGCCCGAACAAAAGCACCGCTGCCTGGTTACAGGAACGTACAATCCGCGGACGAAACGGTCTCCGGAGTGATTAACGGTGAATCGGCCTTGGCGAAACTGCTCAGGTGGTGGGGCCTGTTGAAGCAGTCCCGGTCCCGGCATAAAGGCGCCTGATGCAGGAAAGGGCGAGCGCCTGGAGGCTTGAAATCATCCTGTCCTCCGGAAGCCGGCCGGCATCCCAGGCAAGCGGAAGCTCTGTACAAGCGGCTATAAAGGGGAGATCTTGCGAATTCTCAAGGATCGCCACTATTTCTCCCAGTAGTCTCCCTGCCCTTTGGGTTTCATTCGCCTTTACAAGCCTTACCGTTTCCTGGATCTTTTCCTGTTGATCTTTGCCGGGTATTTTTAAGGGGTATCCCCTTTCTTTAGCGTGCTTTTCGTAAATTCCCGAAGCCACGGTCCCCTTGCTGGCAAGAAGCCATGCCCCCCCGCTATTCTTTGAAGCGGCCTCGCTTATAGTTGCTTCGACTATGTGGATGAGGGGAAGGGGGACTTCTTCCATCAGTTTGTCTATGAACACGTGAGCCGTGTTGCACGGAACCGCCAGAAAAGAAGCTCCCCATTCGGCCAATTTGTTCATGTCTTCCAGAATGCGGCGCCCCGGGTCTGGTCCGTTGCCTATAATGGCCTCGGTCCTGTCTGGAATCCAAGGGTCTGAAAGCAAGTATACCCTGGGGTGATCCTGGTCTTTTCCCGCCGGCGCAAAAACGGAAAGGAGCCTGAGAAATTCGGCTGTCGCCGCAGGACCCATGCCGCCCAGTATTCCAAGAATTTCAGAAGGTCGTTGGGACATGCAAAAAGCCTCCTCCGGGGATGGTTTGTTGACTGATTTGTGAACATCCGCCGTATTGTATTTAAAACATAATGTGCGCAACAGGCAAGCCCCTGTGCGGAAAAGGATGATCTGCGCCCTCGCCTTGCGGGTCGACAACGGGAGATTCTGTTATTATGAGTTCAAAAGAAGCATTGAAATGTCATATGAACCTGCTGGAGGGTTTCCGTCGTGATAAGGAAAGGTATCCCTTTTCTTGTGGTTTTTTTGATCCTGACTACCCTGGGTTTTTCCCAGGCACATGCAGAAGGGTCACGCTCCGAAAAAGAGGGAGTAGTGCTTGTTCTATCTGGAGGGGGAACGCGTGGTTTCGCCCATGTCGGCGTTATCCAGATTCTAGAAAAAGAAGGGATCCCCCTGACTGGAATTGTCGGAACGAGCATGGGATCCCTCATCGGCGGTCTGGCCGCCTGTGGTTACAGCGGTGAAGAGCTCGAAGACATTATCAGGGAAATCGATTTGAGGGAACTGCTGAATGACCGGTCCGAAACGGCAGGTCAGGGTGGGATTGCACCTGAAGAGAAATCTTTGATGAGGCTCGAATTCGACAGATCGTGGAGGATAACCGGTCCGTTAGGAGGGCTTGAGGGCAGAAACCTAATGGAACGGCTTTACATGTTGACAAGACGCGCGTCGGTCTATTCTTTTTCAGATCTTCCCATACCTTTCGCGGCTGTCGCGACCGACATCGAGACGGGAGAAGCCGTTGTACTTACTTCGGGGGATCTGGTATCTGCGATGAGGGCTTCCATATCGATCCCAGCCCTGTTTGAACCTTGGGAAATAAGGGGCCGCCTTTTGGTGGACGGTGGTCTTGTGGCAAATGTTCCGGTTTCACAGGCTAAAGAGCTGTTTCCAGGTCACCCCGTCATAGTCGTCGACGTGACAAGCCACGGGAAAACCAGGGAGCAGATAAGAACAGTCCTGGATGTTATCGACCAGATGATTACCGTCATGACGGACCAGAACGTTGAAGAAGCCCTTAAAGAAGCGGACGTGGTGATCAAACCCGAAGTCGGAACGGAAGCTATGCTTTCAACCAGGGGATGGGATGAAATTATAGCCAGAGGCCGTTACGCGGCACAGGCCTCGAGGTCCGCGATACGTGCCGTCATGCCGAAAGCCGCTGAACCGATTGAAAAAGAAAAAGCCAAATCGCTTCCTGTGATTACCGATGTCAGAATAACCGGATTGGAAGGGTACGAAAGAGAGAGGCTCCTTGAGATTTGTAGAGAATGGAAGCAAAAGCCCATGAACGTAGCCGAGGTGGACAGGGTTTGCCGAAATCTCAGGAAGAGGGAAAACATAAAATTTGTCGAGTGCTTCCTCGAAGATCCAAACGCAGAAGAAACGGCAATAAACCTTGTAGTGCGTAAAAAGCCATCGAGGGAAATTTCTGTTTCCGGCTACGCGTCCAATCTCGATCCGTACAGACGTTTGTATGTCGATCTTGCCAACAGGGATGTTTTTACCCAGGGTGACTTCCTGAATGCCGGTATTGGAGTCGGCGACGAGTGGGAGGCGTATGCAGAGTATCTTGGACGACTCAAAAAGGAGAAACAGAGGACAGGCCTGTTCCTGTACGGCAGCAGTGAAAAACGGGAAACCGCCTCGAGCGGTATTTTTGATTGGGAGCAGTACAGGGCCGCCTTTGGGGAACATTTCTATTGGGGGCCTTACGGGATTTATGTTGGCTACATGGTTCAGGAGGTGGATTACAGGGGAAGCCATAACAATCACGGCCCGTTGGTGTCGATGAAATGGAACAACATGGACGATCCGATCGACCCGACCAGGGGGCTCGAGTTGAGCGGCGCAGGGTGGTACACCGATGATACGCTGCTTGGAAGAGTCGAAGTCGCCGGAGTAGAGCCCCTGAACGACACCTGGAAATTTTTTATCAAGGGAGGGGCCATCTTCGGTGATAATAGTGAGCCTTGGACCGCGGCCTACCTTGGAGCGCGAAACGAATTGTATTCCCGCGCCGACCATCCGCTGAAAGGCGAAAATGCCCTGTGGGCGGGGATAGGATTCCGCCGGCTTTTCAAAGAAAGCTGGTGGGGGAGAATGCACATGGATATTTTTGCAACAGGTGGAAGGATATACCGTGACGGGTGGGATGATGAAGATGACGTTTGGGAAGCGGGACTGGGTTTTACTCTTCCCGGCAGGTTTCTCAATGGCAGAATATTTGTCGTTTACGACGATGAAAGCGAGTGGAGTTTCGGCTACTCACTCGGCCAGCCCCGCCATCACAGGGTCGTGCCTTCGCCCTAGCAAGCGAGAGCTTGCTTAAAGTCTTTGTTTTTTCTTAAAGCATATAAGTGACGGAAAGTGTTTTTTCTCGACCCACAGCCGTTTTTTAAGCGGTTCGATAGCGGCTAATCAAGCCGCTGGATATTTTTGGATTTTTTGTTTTTTGAGAAATATGGATATTCCAAGAAATGCTTTTTATCGAACCGCAGGCCTGTTTATTAGGGCATATCGTTTATCTTTGCCCTGCGGTTCGATGAACATGTTCGAGGCGACTCGAACCCTTGCTCCACCATCCTTATCTGACTACAATGAACTGGAATTTCCGCACGGCTCCGTTGAAATTTCGAGAGTCTGCAGGCGAACCTAAGGAGGACTGTCATGGCACGGAATATTACACCCAGGGAAAAGGACTACTCCCAGTGGTACCTGGATGTCATCAGGGCAGGGGAACTTGCCGACTACGCTCCCGTAAGGGGGTGCATGGTCATTCGCCCCAACGGCTATTCCCTCTGGGAGGTCATCCAGAGACATTTCGACGAGGCCTTCAAGGATACGGGACACGTAAATGCCTATTTCCCGCTTTTGATCCCGAGCTCCTTCCTCGAAAAAGAGGCCGATCACGTCGAAGGGTTCGCCCCCGAATGCGCTGTCGTTACCCATGCGGGGGGAGAGGAACTGGAAGAACCGCTTGTAGTTCGTCCCACCTCCGAGACGGTCATAGGGCACATGTACAGTAAGTGGGTGCAATCCTGGCGCGATCTGCCGATTTTGATCAACCAGTGGTGCAATGTCATGCGCTGGGAGAAAAGGCCGAGGTTGTTCCTGAGGACGTCCGAGTTTCTGTGGCAGGAAGGCCATACGGCCCACGCCGCAAAAGAGGAAGCCGTCGAGGAAACGCTCCGGATGCTCGAAGTCTATCGCGAAGTTATGGAAACGAGGCTTGCCTTGCCGGTCGTCACGGGCGAAAAATCCGAGGCGGAACGTTTTCCCGGTGCGGACAACACCTATACCTGTGAGGCCATGATGACCGACATGAAGGCGCTTCAGGCCGGAACCAGCCATTTCCTCGGACAAAATTTCGCAAAGGCATTCGATATCACCTTCCAGAACAAAGATGGCGAACGGGAATATGCCTGGACCACCAGCTGGGGTGTTTCCACGCGCCTGATCGGTGCCATCATAATGACTCACTCGGACAAAGACGGTCTTGTCATTCCTCCCGAGGTGGCACCGGTTAAAGCCGTGATCATGCCGATAAGCGACGACGAAAAAGCTCTTTCAGAGACGTTTGAACCCGAGGCGATGGAGCTCAGGGACAGACTCAACGCGTTGCTGGGGAAACGGAGCGTAAAGGTGGACACCCAATATCATATGCGCCCCGGCGACCGGTTCTTCTATCACCTTCAGCGTGGCGTTCCTCTTCGTATAGAACTGGGCAAAAAGGAATACGAGTCTCAATCCGTCAGGCTTGTGCGGCGCGACACAGGTGAAAAAACAGACGTTTCATGGGACCGCGCACCGGAGACAGTTAGACAGTTGCTGGAATCCATTCAGAAAAATCTTTATACCAGGGCACTGGAATTCCGGAAAGCCAATACGCATCACGTGAAATCCTATGAAGAATTCAAAAATGTTCTTGAAACCCGGGGCGGATTTATAACAGCTCACTTTGCCGGCACCAGGGAGGACGAGAAGGAGATCAAATCTGAAACCACGGCCACGATCAGGTGCTACCCCATGAACGGGCAGTCCCGCGGTACATGTTTTTACACCGGAAAAGATGATGCTCCCCTGGCAGTTTTTGCCAAAGCCTATTGAGCGGGAAAAAGGTTGGTAAAAAGAAAAATTGCTGTCACTCGGGCGGCTTAGCCTCTATCAGGTAAAGCCGCTTTCTTTTATACTAACAGAGGATGAAAGGCAAAAAGACGCATAAGAAAAATCGGGAGGAGAGACCATGATTTCCGAGCGAAAGGTCGGTAAAACGAGGATACGTTTATGCAAAGGGGACATTACCTGTTATGACGGTGATGCCATCGTTAATGCCGCCAGCGAAAACCTGGTCATGGATGCCGGAGTGGCGGGCGCTATCAAGGAAAAAGGCGGAGAATCCATTGAACACGAGGTACTCGGCAGGCTGCCCATAGAGGTGGGTGAAGCCATAGTGACCAGCGCGGGAAATCTCACTGTGGATTATGTCATTCACGCCGTCGTAGTTCGTCGGGATGGTCATACAGGAGAGGCGGAGATCAGGGCGGCAACCCAAAACAGCCTTTACAGGTGCGATGAACTGTCGATAGAGCGTGTGGCCTTCCCGGCACTTGGAACGGGCCTGGGCGGTTATCCCGTCGACAAATGCGCCAGGGCCATGCTTGAGGAAGTTGTGCTTTATATCGAGGAAGAAAGAGATACCTCCCTGAAGGAAATCGCATTTTACCTCTTCGGTGAGGAAACCTGGATGACCTTTTCAAAGGTGCTTGAAACTATCAACATCGTCGATGTTCCAGAGTGAGGTTTAAAGAACAATATTGATAGGGCTTCGTTCTTGGGGCTTTTCGGTTTTCTCATCGGGCCAGATTCGTATGACTTGATGGGGACCGTGATTTTTTAGAAAAAGGCTGTTTTATCGGTAACCAATGAAAGGATCTGTCAAGAAAATGTACGAACCTTCCAATATAGAATTGAATGATGAATTCAGACGTGCTCTTGATGTAATGGAGAACACGTCAAGGAACGTATTCGTCACCGGCCGTGCGGGTACAGGCAAATCAACCTTGCTCAGTTATTTCCGCAACATAAGTGCAAAGAACGTGGTCGTTCTGGCTCCCACCGGGGTCGCTGCTCTGAATGTCAAGGGTCAGACCATTCACTCCTTCTTCGGTTTCAAGCCGGATATCACCGTAGAAAAGGTGTCAAAAGCCCGCTCGAAGGGCAGGAAGGGAAGTGTCTACAAGGCGCTGGAGGCGATCATAATCGACGAGATATCCATGGTGAGAGCCGATCTGCTGGATTGTGTAGACAAGTTTCTGCAACAGAACGGACCGAAACGCGAAAGGCCCTTCGGTGGAATCCAGATGATTTTTTTCGGAGACCTGTATCAACTCTCTCCGGTGGTCACCGGTACGGAAAAGAAGATCTTTCAGTCCATTTACGAAACGCCGTATTTTTACAGCTCGAAAGCCTTTGGTTCCGTGGACTGGGAATTCATAGAGTTGAAAAAGGTGTACAGACAGCACGATCAGCATTTTTTGAACATGTTGAACTCCATTAGAAACAATTCGATCGACGAAGAAGGAATCCGGCTTCTCAACGAAAGGTGTATACCGGATTTCGAACCGCAGCCTGGTGAATTCTACGTTTACCTTGCCACTACCAACAGGATCGCCGAAGAGATAAACACCAGGGAACTGGCCAGGCTCCCCGGTGATACGCACGATTTCGACTCACATTCGGAAGGGGAATTCGGCGACGAATACCTGCCTACGGGCCGTCAACTCAAGCTCAAGGCGGGAGCACAGATAATGATGATAAACAACGACCCTGCCGGTAGATGGGTCAATGGGAGCATCGGGAAAGTCCTGGAGATAGTAAAAGAGGAAAATGACGAGGACGATATCGTCATCGCCGAATTGACCGATGGCGAAATAGTGGAAATACTTCCTTATACCTGGGAGGTCTACAGGTTTTTCGCCGAAGAAGGGCGGCTTCAATCCGAGGTGGTCGGGAGGTTCACCCAATACCCGCTGACCTTGGCCTGGGCCATGACCATCCATAAAAGCCAGGGGAAGACCTTCGACAAGGTTATTATCGATATCGGGAAGGGCACCTTTTCCTACGGGCAGGTATACGTCGCGTTAAGCCGGTGCACGTCGCTCGAGGGGGTTGTGCTTAAAAGGCCTGTTTTGAAAAAACATATCTGGACGGACTACAAGGTGGTCGATTTTCTGACGAATTTTCAATATACGAAAGCAGAAAAAACATGTCCGCTTGAGGAGAAAATGGAAGCCATAAAAAAGGCAATCGAAGAGAACGCTGCTCTGGAGATGCTCTACCTAAGGCCGAATGACGAGAAGACCAAAAGGGTTGTAATCCCCAAAGAGATAGGAGAAATGGAATACCGGGGGAGGCGATACATTGGCATGAAGGCCTATTGCACTTTGCGTGCCGGCGAAAGAGTATTCAGGGTCGACAGGATCCTCGAGCTTAACGTACTTCCCCGAACAGGCGCCTGAATATGCCGCCAACTTCCAGTGTTTTTTTCACTTTGCAGGTTTGCGGGAACCTGCCTGCTCTCAAAAAGATTGGTTTTCGAGAAATTACCCCTTGACTTTCGTCGGCAGGCTTTGTAATATACCCCTTGCGCGTTGAGAAAAGGGTATTCGCGCTTTGCACCTTGACACAAGAATATAGGTGGACAGTCAGAGCGGGAGCTAACTGAAGTAACGGAAGATTTATGGAGAGTTTGATCCTGGCTCAGGACGAA
>JAHDOX010000062.1 GCA_018434645.1 Synergistales bacterium
AAAACCCTGCGCTTGTGAATATTCAAAACAAAATACGATTTCCCCTTCTTTTTACAGATTATGAAAAAACGATACTATCATCAGTTCAAAACGTGAAATTGTCAATAGACTCAAAACCTTGCTTAGCCCGCGAGTTCCCCTTGTAAAGGGGAACTTGTCCATAGGTAAAAATCGTGGAAAGGACGTAACCGCAAAGAATGGGAAACGCAAAAAATGTGTTGTTTTCAGATAAGCCTGCGGGAGTTGCGGATCGAAAGGACGACGAAAGCTATGACCAGGGCCTCGCCCAGCAGGAACAAGCCCCAATGAAACGACTCGGGAACGTAGTTTCCGACAGCTTCCGCAAAGACATCACTGCCCGCCGAAAATCCGCTGGCCACAAGCATTGCCGTAAAGTCCCAGACGAAGGCGGCGAAAATCATCAAGGCACCGGCAATAAGAAGGCCGACCTCCAGGGGGCCTGTCCTGACATGATGCCCGTTTTCTTCGAGCGTAACAAGCGTCAGGGACATGACTATCATAGTAAAAGAACAAAGAACCGGGGCGAGAACGGGTCCGACCCAGGTGACGGGAATCAGAAACAGGACGTCCCAGGTGAAAAGTGACGGCGGCCACCCGACAAAACCTTTAAGGCCTATATAATACACAATATCCCAGATGCCAAAGGTGAAAAGAAAGTACAAAAATCGATCAAAGAACCTTTTGCCCGCGAGGAACGCCACTGCACCGAGCATGACCAAGGTGGCCGCCTCGCGCCAGATTTCGACGGCAAGGATGTCTGCGGGGATTTCGGCCGTCGGGAATCCGAAACCCGCGGGATACCAGAACTCGCGCATGTAAACGACCACCGCGGCCTCCAGGACCCCCATGGCTGCCCCGAAAACCAAAAGAGTCGCAAAAATACCGAAAAGACTCCTGGAGACGGATTCGACTCCCCCCGTTATGCGAGAAATGGGACGATCCATGAAACACCTCCCTTGCCGCTCTGCCTGGAGCTATCTACTTGTAATCTTCCCTGGCGGGGCAGAAAGCGTCGATTACGCGGCAGAATGTTACGCCCCTGGCCTCGTGGGGTACTCCACCCGGCAACACCAGCACACAACCAGGTTCCAGAGTCCAGGTCCTGTCTTCCGAGCGGATTTCGAGGATCCCCTCGACGACGTTGACCACCTGTTCGTGTTCGTGGGAGTGGGCGGGCAAAAGGGCGCCTTCGTCGATTTCCCACCACGCCATGGTCATGTTGTCGGAATGGGCGAATTTCCCCCTGACTCCCGGCGCTACTTCTTTAGCGTCGATGCTTTTCAAATCGGTCTTTTTGATCATTGGTCCGCCTCCCTGGAAAGGACCGACCAGGCGATGCCCGCATATCCTTCGCAGGCTGAAAGCAACTGGTCGATCTCTATATATTCGTCTGCGACGTGGGCCAGTTCTTCCCTCGAGGGCCCGAAGCCCACGGTGGGGATCCTTGCCTTTCCTGCATAGTAGCTACCGTTGGTGCAAAAAGAATAATGCGAGATACGGGGGGCCAGCCCAATCGACCTGAGACCTGCCAGAGCCTTGCGGACGAAGGGATGGCTTTCCTCGAACAACCAGCCCGGAGCAAACCGCTCGGCCTTTATGATTTCTCCCGTGTAGCATCTGGCTGCCCCTTCGGCAACAAAGACCTCGGCCTTGATTTCCGGCTTGAAGGCTGCGACACCTCTTATAATCCGTCTGATTTGCGCCAGAACCTCCTCTTTCGTCTCTCCAGGCAAAAGGCGGCGGTCAAAGGTGACCCGACACTTGTCGGGAATGACGCTTGAGCCCGGATAGGGCGATGAAATGATATCCGTTACTTCGAGTATGCCCTCTCCAAGTACGGGGTGGGAATGGGGGATGAATTCCTTTTCTACGTTCATCAAAAGGGGGAGCATCGTCTTTATGGCGTTAAGCCCCATAGAGGGGTTCGATGAATGGGCTGACTTTCCGTAGGTCTCCATTACTATCTCGGCGCGTCCCCTCTGTCCCCGCTTGAGGTCAAGCCCCGAGGCTTCTCCGATGACGACGTAATCGGGGTTCGTCATACGCGCGATGGATTCCGAGGCCACTCCCTCGAAGCATTCCTCGTGCACGCTTCCTGCGACAACAAGTTCCCCGCAAAGCCCTTTAGCCCTTTCCCTGAGCAGGTCCGCCGCGAAGACCATGGCGGCAAGGGCTCCCTTCATGTCCGAAGTGGCGCGTCCCCATATACGGCCCCCTGAGATTTCCGCCCCGTAGGGATCGTGGCTCCAGGACTTTTCGTCGGCTACATCTACATGGTCCATGTGGCCCTCAAGCAAAATCGTGGGTCCGTCTTCGCCGAAGACCATATGTCCTATCACGTTTCCGTAATGGTCGATTTCGACCTGGTCGTATTTCAGCGATCGCATAGCCTCGGCGACGAGGTGGGCAACCTCGCCCTCTTCGCCCGAAAGGCTTTTACGCTGGACAAGTTCCCTGCATAGCTCTACGAGCTCGTTTTTCCGTCTTTCCTCGATCATGATATCCCTCCTCCGGCCCGGATAACGCGACTGGAACCAAGACATGGAGGTTTTAACCAGATGCTGATGTTTACATCGATTTCTCTCGCCTTTTCTTTCTGTAATGTCTGTAATGCAATTCTATTATTGCACATGGGATTCAAAAAAACGTTTTGACCATCTGAGGGAGAATAATGAGATAGTAAACAGGCAACAAAAAAGGGGGGTACATACCCCCCTTTTTTGTTGCGCACCTCTTACTGGCGAGGGATTCCGGATTCCTCGTAAATACGGTTCATCAAATCTGTTCCGACAATTTCTTCCATCTTCGGCCATACTACTTTCCTTACATGTTCGGCTATGCGATTTAACTGTTCATCAGACAGCATAACAATGGTCCAGCCGTACTCGTCTTTTAGCTTTTGGCGAAATTCTTCGTCCACCTGTTCTGCCTTGTCCCACTGGATTCTCGCTTCTTCCTGAGCCGCCTGCGTCAGTATCTGTTGATCTTCCGGAGAAAGCTTATCCCATACATCCTTATTTATTACAAACCACCATGTTTCGACGTAATCATTATATTGTATCCACACATTTTGAACATCCCTGAATTGCCATGCCTGGAAGGGTGGCCCCCCCATCTGCCCATCGGCTATTCCCATTTGAAGCGATGTGTAAACTTCGGCATAAGGTATGGGAGTTGGAATATACCCCAAAGCCTCATATGTCCATTCACAGGGTTTGATCGGCATAACGCGGACTTTTACCCCTTTTTGTACGGTAGGATCATCATACTTGTCAGGCAGCTTGCTCAAGGAAAGACCGGACATTCCTACCGGTAAAACGTCAAGGGCCTTTATATTGTGCTTTTCCCACAACTCTTGGTTGACCTTAAACGTCCAACCATCAGGGCCGTATACTTTTTTGGCTTCTTCAAATGTAGTAAACAAATACGGGAAATAATATGCCAAATTCAGCTGAGGATCGAAGTTAGCATTTGATTGTTGTAACGCCACTTCGATGGTGCCTCTCATCACCATTTCGAAGACTTCAGTCCAGTCACCTAATACCCCACCGGAATAAACATCTATTTTAATCCGCCCATTGGTCCGTTCAAAGACTTTTCGTGCAAATTCTTTAGCTCGGATGTCGTAATCACTGCCTTCAGGGTGAATCTGCGACATTCTCCATCGATACTCTGGCTCTGCAGCAAAAGAAGGTTGTCCTGCAACAATAATAAGGCTTACTGACAGTAGAACACCTATTGCCAACAGCATGACTGACGATTTTTTCACACTCATCAAAACCTCCCCCTTTCCTAAACTAGCCACTATGCCGCCCGCTCTCTCCATCACGAGTGTCTTATAGGACTCCCTTTTTTCTATTTATCCCACCACCCCTCTTTTATTATAGCTAAATTGCTCCAATTGCTCATCGCTAAATCAACACCTATTTTACCCCCATGATCAACCGTGGAAGAAACATGGAAAACCACGGGAAATAAGTTGTCAGAATTATCACTGGCAGATTTCCTAAAAGCATGAAAATCAGGGCGGTAGGTAAATATTGATTAAATGGGACTTTGCCGATCCGCCCTCCTAAATAGAGTATCGGGGCAGTTGGGGGCGTAACATTGCCCAAGCCCAGGTTCGTTCCCAATATGGCCGCAAAATGTACCGGATGCACTCCAATGCGCATCATCAATGGCAAGAGCAAAGGGGCCACCAACATAGTTCCACTAAGGTCGTCCATGAGCATTCCTATTATCACGAGAAAAACATTTACCATAAGAAGAATTACTATTTTATTGTCAGAAATGGAAATTAGGGAATTGGCTATCATCATCGGTACTCGCTGCATAGTGTAAAGGCGACCTAAAATGGTAACAAAGAAAAGCATAAGTATTATAACTCCGCTTGTCGTAACAGCAGCCGTTAATGATGCGATAAACGTCTTTATATTAAGCTCCTTATAAACCAAAAAGCCAATTATTATAGCATACGTGACTGCCAGAGCAGCCGCTTCAGTTGGAGTTGTCGCCCCACCGTAAATTGCGCCGAGGATTATGACCGGCATTAACAAACTCCATATGCTTCTTTTGGTGGCTCGCGCAACTATTCGAATTTTCTCGAAACCCGGCGCTGGCGGCTCCACTGCTACCATAGGGAATTTTCTTTTGACCATGAAGTAATTTATTATTGAATAAATAGTTGCCATCAAAATACCTGGCAATATCGTTGCAAGAAAACATGCTGTGACGGAAGTCTGCGTTACCCATCCGTACAGGATCATTGGGACACTGGGGGGTATTAGTTGACCCAGGATAGCAGAGCAACTCACTATTGCTGTTGCATAGTATCTAGGGTAACCCCTTTCTTCCAGTTTAGGGATCATAATCGTTCCTATCGCGGCTACTGCCGATGAAGCCGTCCCTGAAATAGCACCGAAAATAGCACATGCCCAAATGGTAGCAGCACCAAGTCCGCCCTTCATGCGACCTAAGATCGAGTCAGCAAAGGTTGTTAACCTTTCTGCTATTCCACTCGAGCTCATTAACATACCTGCTATGATGAAAAAAGGAATCGAAAGAAGAGTAAGCGAATTAAGTGCCCTGAAACCAACAGTCATGAGAAACGAAAAGTCAGGGAATGCTACAATCCCCATGTAAAGTGCCGCGGCCATAAAACAGAAAGGCACTGGCACTCCCATAACGATAGTTACGATTAAGATGATGATGTCAATTACGACATGCATTAAAATTTATCCTCCTCTACACAAATTGAGCCGTCTAGTTAGTTAATCTCCTTTTCTGAATCTGTCTCGAGCGAAATTTGTATCGGTTTTTTGCCGATTAGCTGAAGAAAATAATCCATAAACTCCACTAATGTATACAACAACATCAACAACGCAGCCACGAACAGCGCAGCCTGGGAATAAATCATAGGAATACCTAAAGAAGGTGAGAGCTCATAGGTCTTGATAGACCAGGTAACATAGTTCCAGGTCCAGTTAGTCATGAATGCGACCATTGTTAAAGTGAATAAGGACACAATAGTCTTTGTAAACACCAATCTCCTGGAATCTTTCACCAACACATTGAGCAAATCTGCCTTAATATGGCTTCTTTCCCGGCTACCACTGGCAGCACCTATGAAGTACATCCAAAAGCCTAACAGGGTAGCCATTTCTTCTACTCCCATTATCGGATGTTTAAAAACATACCTAAGTATCACTTGAATCATTACCAAAACAACTATGACGACGGACGTCGCTACCATGA
>JAHDOX010000045.1 GCA_018434645.1 Synergistales bacterium
CTTTCGGGATTTCCTTTCTGCCATGTCGTACTCCCTTCTATCCACCGTTTACGGACAGAAGCCGCATAACGTCCTTCCAGGTAACAGCCAGAAGAAGAGCGATCAAAAGCGCAAAACCGATTAGATGGATGTATTGCTCCCACTTCTCGGGAACGCGCCTGCGGAACAATATCTCGAAAACGACCAGGATAAGCCTTCCTCCATCAAGCGCAGGGAAGGGGAACAAGTTAAGGATTCCAAGGTGCAGATTGATCATGGCCAAAAACGATACGAAGGTCCAGAAGCCGCTTCGTGCAGCAGCTCCGGCCATGGAGGCTATTCCAACTGGCCCCGTTATTTCTACTTCCGCCGTCCCCGTGATCCACGTGTATATGCCTCTTATGATCTCGAGGCTGAAATTCCAGATATAACCGGCCGAGTTGAGTAAGGCTCCAACCGGACCGTAAGTCACACGTGCCGGCTGTATGCCGAAAAGAGGATAGCCCAGTTCGGGGTCAACAGCTAAAACCGTTGTAACCTCGAAGACGTCCTCCCCTCTTTTTACCCGGATCTTGACGGGAGTTTCATCGGTCTTGCCGCGGATTTCCCGAGACATCTCTGTCCAGGTCTCGACGGTGACGTCATCGACGGCGATTATCGCGTCATCCGTACGAATGCCGGCCTTTTCAGCAGGGTACCCGCCCAAAACATCCCCAACCTTCGTACTGGTCATGTCTATGACGCCATATCCCCAAAGAAGCAGGGCCGTCAGTAGTATGGCGAGCAAAATATTAGCCAGCGAGCCGCTGAAAAGTACAGCGAACCGTTTCCACGGTCCCTTTTCCTGGAATGATCCACCTGGTCGAACTTTTTCCCCTTCCTTTTCCTCGCCCATTCCCGCGAGCCTCACGAACCCTCCCACGGGAAGAGCCCTGACCGACCAGAGCGTTCCGTTGTTTTCCTTCTGCCAAAGTACCGGCCCCATTCCAAAGGCAAACTCATGGACCTGGATGCCATTCAAGACGGCGGTCATATAATGTCCCGATTCATGGATGATCACGCAGATCGCAATAACTACAATGAAAGAGAGCAAACTGGTCAACATATTTCTTTCCTACCCTTTGTCATCGTATGCACTCTCGCCTGTTTTTTCACGAACCCTTATCCCGCCTTCTTTCACTATTTCCACCGCCTCTTGCCAACATGAAGGATCATGACCTGAATATTCCTCGATGACTTCTTCGATCAAAGCCGGAATTTCACGATAAGCGATTTTTCCCTGTAGAAAAAGATTTACTGCCGCTTCATCTGCTCCTACCAGAAACGCCGGATAACCTCCGCCCTTTTTGAAAGCTTCCCTGGCGATGTAAAAGCATGGAAAACGAGTGGCATCTATTTCCAGGAAGGTCATAACGGAGACCTCCTCTACCGGCGGTGCCTCGGGACTTTCGGGCCACTGAAGTATGTCTGGGTAAGCCATAGCGCAAAGTATGGGAATTCTCATATCAGGCGTAAAAGCGGCCATGCGCCTGGTACCGTCGAAAAATTCCACAATGCCGTGGACATGGGATTCGGGATGAATTACGGCGGAGACCCTTTCGGGCTCGCAACCAAAAAGCACCCCCGCCTCCATTATTTCGAAACCCTTGTTCATCATGGACGCGCTGTCAACGGTGATTTTCGGTCCCATGGACCACACCGGGTGTTTAAGCACTTCCTTGATGGTGACATGAGCGAGCGAATCGGCTGGACGGCTTAAAAAAGGCCCGCCGGATGCGGTGAGAACAAGCTTTGCAACACCGTCGCAGCTGCATTTTTTCCCGAGACACTGCCATAGCGCGTTGTGTTCGCTGTCCAGGGGTAGCAGCTGGTTTTCATATCTGACCGAACCGGAAATCCATTTCCCCGCCGCAATGAGACTTTCCTTGTTCGCGATGCAAACCCGCTTGCCTGCTCCAAGCGCCTCTATCACAGGCTTGATTGCTGAAACGCCGGAAGAGGCAACAACTACAAGATCGACTTCACGATCAAGAGCAATTTCAACTAGTGCATCATCACCGTGGAGCCACCTTGTTCCGGATGCCGCCCTTTTTTCAAATTCTCTCGACCGACGCGTCCCGGTCAGGGCAAGCACCCTGCACCCTGTGCGTTCCTGTAATTCGATAAGGGCTCCTGCGTTGTTACGGGCGGCCATGGAATGGAGGACAAATCTTTTCCTGAAGGTCTCACAGACGTTCACCACAGACCTGCCTACGCTTCCCGTAGCGCCTATGAGAGCTATCCTGACGGATTTTTTGTCCATCATTGCCACAAGACCCCGAAAAACAGGTAAGCAAGGGAGGCATTAACGAGTATGCTGTCGAAACGGTCCAGCATACCTCCGTGACCGGGGATGATCGCCCCTGAATCCTTTTTTCCTGTTTCCCTTTTAACAAGGGACTCGGCAAGATCCCCGAGCTGCCCGAAAGTCCCGCAAAAAAGTCCTATCAATAGAAGCGGGACCGGTCTTATTTCCCAGATAAACGACAATACGCCGGAGCAAAGCAGACTTCCTGCCAATCCCCCAATGAATCCCTCTATGGATTTTTTCGGGCTTACCTCCGGTGCCAGTGGCGTCTTACCCCAGCGGGACCCTATGAGATAGGCCAAGACGTCACATGACCAGGTACACGCAAAGAGGGTGACAAGCAAGTAAAGTCCCCAGGGGTGTTTCCTTAACAGTATGAGAAAGCTCCAGGGCAACACGCAATAAAGAATACCGGCCATAGTCCCCCCCAGGCTATGTATTCCGAAGCTGTGTCCCGAAATGCCGCGCCGGGCGACTTCGACAAAAAGCACCAGAAAACCACAAAGACAGATAACCGGCAACACCGCCGCAAGATCCCCGAAATAAGCAGCACACAAAACGAGCAAACCGGCGATGTACCCTATCCCTCTTGACACGTGAAAAGACTCAAGCAGCATCCTGTAAAATTCCCAAAGCGAAACCATGGCTATGGCGGAACTCATGAAAAACCAGGGGAGACCTCCGATGTAGGTCCCTCCCAAAATCGCCAGGATGATGCAGACGCCGCTACCTGCTCTCAGGAATATTTCACTTTTAAAAACCTTCGGTAGCTCCATATCGTCGCTTCCTTTTCGAATACGCCATAAGGGCATCTATGAAATCCTTTTCGTCGAAATCGGGCCAGAGAACGTCCATAAAATAGAGTTCCGCGTAGCTGGCCTGCCATAGAAAGAAATTGCTCAACCTCATTTCCCCGCTTGTTCGAATGATCAAATCCGGATCTGGAACATCGGGAAGGTAAAGGTACTCCCGAAAGGACCTTTCGTCGAGGTCAGAAACATCGTTGGCAAACGCTTTCGCAACCGCGTCCAGTAACTCTTGGCGTCCTCCGTAGTTCATGCAGATGATTAACTGCATGCGGTCTAAAGAAGAGGTCATTTTTTCGGCCTTTTCGATGTTTTCCTGGATATCCGCCGGCAAATCACCGATACGCCCGCAAAACCTCAACCGGATCCCTTGTTCGGCCAGTTCCACGGTTTTATCGGATAAGGTCTGCCGGAAAAGCTTCATAAGGCCTTCCACTTCTTCAGCCGGCCGCCTCCAGTTCTCGGTGGAGAATGCAAAGAAAGAAAGGTAGGGTATTCCCTCCTGCACACCGAATCGTACCGCGCGTTCCAAGGCTTTTGCGCCTTCACGATGGCCTAAAACCCGCGGTAAGTGCCGCCTTTCCGCCCACCTGCCGTTTCCGTCCATTATGAAGGCTACATGTCGTGGTTTGCCAGAATTGTTCCTTTTTCCCCGGCTCATTAATTCTTTCTCCCGAGTTTTTCCCAATGCCTTTTTACCTCCTGTATATCAAGCCATGTTTGGTGTTTTGGGCTTCCAGCCTTGTTCGAGGCGTTCCGGAGCAAATAACTGGGATGAAACATGGGCATTACGGAAATGTTTCGCCAATTGAACCAGCGCCCCCTGATCTTTGTTATGCCTTCGGTCGTTCTGAGCATCCATTTCGTAGGTGTGCTGCCCAGACATACAATGATCCTGGGCCTTGTAAGGGCGATCTGCGCCTGAAGATATTCGTCACAAGCCGTCATTTCCTCCACCGTGGGCACCCTGTTTCCAGGAGGTCTGCACTTGACTATATTTGTAATATATATTTCTTCCCGTGAGATCTCTACGGATTCCAGGATTTTAGTCAAAAGTTTCCCGGCTTTGCCAACAAAGGGAATCCCCTGTTCGTCTTCGTCGGCACCAGGACCTTCCCCGATAAACATGACATCCGCCGAGGGGTTCCCATCTCCAAAAACCACGTTCTTGCGCCCCTCAGCGAGAGGACATTTCCTGCACGCAGCAGTCAGCTCTCTCAAACGACACCATGCGTCTTTTCTGGCCTCTTCCATGTCTGATACGTTGTTTGTTTTTACGTCGGCTTTTTCACTATTCACGACATTTCCACCTCTTGTATCTGTACGTCGATTCGTTTAACTTCCAGGCCGGTAAAATAGGAGACAGCCTTCAGGACCTTTTCCCTGAGATCCCTCCCGGTTTCAAGAAGAGTCCGCTTATCCCGCCTCGCCTTTACTGATATGGTAATGGCAATGCCTTCTTCCACCGGTTTGACGTCAAAGACCAACACCTTCTCTATGCCACGGGACCTCCTGGCGATAAAGCGCCCCATTTGTTCGACAGCCATTGGGTCGATTCGCAGATCACCGTAAAAATTGAATGGAGGCCTGACAATTGTTTTTTCTCCCTCATGAGGCCCCCTGTCGCTCCATAAAACCCTCAATCTTCCCACAAGTTTCCCGGCAAAATTCTTTCTGACTTCCACATGGGATACGGGGATGACATGCTGTCCTTTCTGCGCACGTTCCTTCTGGGCGTTCAGTATCTCTTCGGGGGAAGCCACTTCTTCTATGCGGATAGTCCTTTCAGGTTGCATGATACCCAGGTTGCCTACGATGTGAGATACCATTTCATCGGAGGTCGCAATAATCATTACCTCACAGGGACTGACCCTTTCAAGGTATGACCGTACGGCTTTCCTGTGGTCCTCAAACTGGAAGAGGGCCCGCCTGATAGCCCTGACCTGGTTTTTTTCCGCTTTGGCGCTCTTTCCGCTAACTATCTGGCCTCTGCGTATAACCAGTCCATCGTCGATGACATAGTCTATCCCAAGGTTGAGCGCTACAAGTTGCGCCCTCTGGCTTTTCCCTGTCCCGGCCTGGCCCACAAAGGCTACGACACGTACTCCGGAAAGGATCGGTTCATTATTTGAAACATCAGCCTTCAACGGAGTTCAGCACCTTCTCCAGGGAGACCAGGAACCTGTCGTTTTCTTCCGGTCTTCCCACGGAAACACGTAGAAAGCCGGGAAGACCCAGGTCGCTGCCCTTTCTTACTATGATGCCTTCGCGCAAGAGCAAATCATAAACCGTTTCGGCTTTTCGATGCCTGACAAGGACGAAGTTGGCGCAGGTGTTTTCGACATGAACGCCTGTTTTTAGAAGTTCTTTCACCAAACGGTTTCGCTCCTCTATGGTTTTCACGCGTATGCTTTCGATGTACTCCCTCTCACCAAGCGAGGCAAGAGCCGCTCGTTGAGCAATCCCACTGACTTCGAACACCGGGTGGATCTTGTCATAGGATTCCGCGATGCTTTTTGGAGCAATGGCGTATCCGACCCTCAGTGAAGCAAGGCCATGGATCTTGGAAAAAGTCCTTGTAATCACGACTCTTCCTATCTGGCGGAACAACCCGATACCCGAAAGATAGGCAGGATCGTCTATATATTCCGCATAAGCCTCGTCAACCACCAGTAGTATTCCCTTTCCTTCAAGGGCGGACGCCAGATGGATCAGGTCGTTCCTCGGAAGCATTTTCCCGGTCGGGTTATTCGGGTTACAAAGGATGACTGCTTTGGTTTTTTCACTACAGGCCTCCACCAGTTCGTCCACACCCCATCCCCCGTCAGGACCGGTTTCCAGGGGAACGCACTCCGCTGCGGCGGCAATGCCGGCCAACCTGTAAATCGGGTAGGTCGGGACGGGGAAAACGATCTGGTCTCCGGGGTCTATGATCGTATGAAGCAGGTTGTGCATGAGCCCTTCCGTCCCTGCCCCAACAATCACTTCAGCCGGAGATACTCCCCATTGCGAGGCGATGAATCGCCTCAGCTTGAAAGCTCCGGGATCGGGATATCGCTGTACATTCCCCAGACCGGAACTTATCGCCTTTTTAACGGATTCGGGTAAAGGCCAGGGGTTTTCATTCGAGCAAAGACGTACCACCTGTTCAAAACCGAGCTCTCTCTCCAACTCTCCTATAGGCTTTCCGTACCTGTATTTTTCGACGTCATTCAGGCCTTTTCGAACGATCTTCCTTAACCACACCACCAGTCACCTCCGAAGGCCCATCGGCCAGCTACCACTTGGGTTCACCATTTTCATCGGAAAGCTGGACTTGCACCTTGCCCCCAAGATTCCGTATCTTTTCGTCGAACCCTTCGTAGCCACGCCAGATATGTCCCAGCCCGTATACCGCCGTTTCATCTTCTGCGGCAAGCCCTGCAAGAACCAGAGATGCACCCGCCCTGAGGTCCGTGGCACGTACCTCGGCGCCTTTCAACTGATCAGTCCCGGTTACGACCGCCGTGTTGCCCTGCAACTCTATTTGGGCACCCATCTTCTTGAGTTCGCTCACGTGAGAAAAACGGGATTCGAAAACGCTCTCCTGGATTACACTCGTCCCTTTCGTGGTGGACATGAAGGCAGTGAACTGTGGCTGTACATCTGTGGGGAAACCCGGATATGGAAGCGTTTTCAGCGAAACACTTTTCAAAGGTTCCTCAGCTTTTACGGTAACGGTGTCTTCTCCAATTTCCAATCCGATTCCTGCTTCTTCGAGCTTTGCGATAATGGCATCCAGATGTTCCGGTATCACACCCGTTACGTTAACTGTTCCCCTGGTGATAGCCCCGGCCAAAAGGAACGTGCTGGCCTCGATACGGTCGGGTATTATGTCTATGGCCGTTCCGCCAAGCGAGTCCACTCCCTCGAGATGAATGGTTCCGGTACCGACTCCGTCTATTTTGCACCCCATAGCCTTTAACGCTTCCGAAAGGTTGACGATCTCAGGTTCGCGCGCCGCGTTTTCGATGATAGTCTCACCCTTGGCGAAAACAGCCGCCATCATAATGTTTTCCGTAGCTCCGACGGAGGGGAAATCAAGGTATATTTTCGCCCCCTTGAGCCCTTTTGCCCTGGCCTGTACGGCTCCATGTTCCAACTGTATATCCGCGCCGAGCTTGGCCAGCCCTTTCAGGTGAAGGTCAATGGGTCGGCTCCCGATGGCGCACCCTCCAGGCAATGGCAATACGGCCCGGCCGGTCCTGGCGAGCAAGGGTCCGAGTACCAGGGAAGAGGCCCTCATCTTCCTGACAAGCGCTTTCGGCGTATCCCAGGCGAGTTCGTCGGGTACCGATATTTTTACAGTATCGTTTTCATACTTGACCTCCGCGCCCAGGTGACGCAACAGGTCGGCCATGGTGAAAACGTCATGGAGTTTAGGCACTCGCCTGATTTCCAGGGTCTCACCCTTTAAAAGAATCGATGCAGCCAAAACCGGCAAGGCGGCGTTTTTGGCCCCTTGGGCTCGCACGCTGCCGGATAGTGGCCTTTTACCGTTTATTACCATTTTATACTGCAAAAAAAACCACCTCATTATTCTAACGTATAGGAAAAATTCAATTACCGAACCGGTTTTCTTTTACGCTTGATCCTTTCAGAAAATCTGCCAGACCCTCGATGATTTTCCGTGAAGCCAACCCTTCTCCAAAAGGTTGCCCGATTCCTTTTTTACGACCGAACTCCTGTTTTATCTTTTCTGATAATATCATTTTAGCCTTATGGGCTATGGCATTTTCATCGGTACCTACAAGGAATGCCGTTCCATAGGAAACAGCTTCGGGCCGCTCCGTAACATCCCGCATTACCAGAGTCGGTACCCCAAGATACGTTGTTTCTTCCTGAATGCCTCCGCTATCGGTCAAAACAAGGGTGCTCTTTTTCATGATCCAGACGAAATCAGGGTAACCCAGGGGGTCGCAAAGGAGAACTCTTTCCGACCTTCCCAGTTTTTCCTGGAACACCTTGCGAACTTCCGGGTTCTTGTGCATGGGAACAACAGCCCAAAGATCCTGGTGTTCCGATACTATCCTCGAAACCGCGTTGGTTATACGAACGAGCGGTTCCCCCAAAGATTCTCGTCTGTGTGCCGTCACAAGGAGGATTCTTGCTTTTGCGGGAATTTCAAGAAGCCTTTCTTCGCTTGGCGAAATAGTATGCTCCATGGTCCATTTAAGGGCATCTATTACCGTATTGCCTGTCACGAGCACCGAATCTTCGGGAACACCTTCGGCAATCAGGTTTTTTTTGGCACCCTCGGTAGGAGCAAAGAAAATCGAAGCGGTCCTGTCCGCAATAATGCGATTCAGCTCTTCGGGAAAGGGTAGCCTGATATTTCCGCTACGCAAACCGGCCTCAACGTGACCAATGGGTATATTCCTGTAAAAGGCAGCCAGAGAAGCCGCCATCGTGGTGGTTGTATCGCCGTGGACCAGCACCAGCGATGGCTTCAGTTCATCAAGAACCCCACCGACTTTTAGCAATACCGAAGTGGTTATATAGTCCAGCGTCTGGTTTTCCTTCATTATCGAGAGATCAAGATCGGAACGTATACCGAAATAGCACAAGGCCTGCCTGAGCATGTCCATATGTTGTCCAGTCGCCAGTACAAAAGGATCCGCCCATTTTTCTTCTTTAAGAGCCCGGATCACCGGTGCCATCTTTATTGCCTCGGGTCTCGTTCCAACAACACAGCAAATGCAATGTTTGACTTCCATCTTGAAGACACTTCCGTTTCTTTCAGGATCCTGCAACGACAAGTAACACATATCCGCCGGCAATGCAAAGCCCGTGTGCCGCTGAAAGGAGGAGGAGAACGGCTGTTTGTGAAACGCCCTTGTCCAGGAGCCGATGATGAATATGTCCCCTGTCAGGAGTGAAGGGCGATTTACCTGAAAGCAAGCGCCTCAAAATAGATACCGCCGTATCAATGAAGGGGACGCCGCCGATCAAAAAGAGAACGGCAAAAAGAACCGGAACAGACGTTTTTGCAAAAAGAACGCCGCAATCCATGCTTAATTGAGACATGCACAAAAAGCCTAGCAGGGTGCTTCCCCCGTCCCCGAGAAAGGTTCTCGCCACCGGAAAATTCCAGAAAAACATCCCGAGTGCCATAGCGCCCAGGGGGACCCACCATAGAAGTCGCCCTAAGGCCATCCCGAAAAGAGTGGTGATGAAAAAGACCACCAGCGCAAGGCCGTTCATGCCGTCTATCAGGTTAAAGGCGCTGATACCGCCGGCTATCCAGAAAAGCAGCAGGACCTTAAGCAAAGGAGGAAAGGGCGCAAAGGCTACTACCAGCAAGGATGCCGCGAAATGCCCAATTAGCCTGCCGCCCGCAGAAAGGCCTTTCATGTCGTCCATATACCCCAGTAAAAAAACCAGTGTCGCACCGGTAGCTATGATCCTGATTTCCTTTATGGTCCCGAAAAGCAAAAGGGCAAGAAGAAGGTAACCTACCCAAAAAACGACTCCTGAACCACGGGGTATGCTGCCTTTATGTTGTTTGCGTCCTCCTGGGGCGTCCATTATGCGGTAGCGTTCGGACAATCTGATCGAAAAAGGAGTCAGCAGAAAGGCCCATATGAAAAAGACCGTTCCTGTCGAAACAAGTTGCAGCAAATGGACTGTCCTTTCTGACACCTTTACCCTCCCGACTCTCAAGCGCTACTTGGTGCCGAAGAGCCTGTCTCCCGCATCACCAAGACCGGGTACTATATAGCCATGATCGTTTAGATGGCTGTCAAGGGCGGCAGCGAAAATGTCCACTTCGGGGTGCAGGGAATGCACTCTTTCTACTCCCTCGGGAGCCGCTATCAGGGAAACGAGGGCTATCCTGCGACCTCCGCGTCGTTTGACGAGGTCGATCGCCGCCGCGGCCGAACCTCCAGTCGCGAGCATGGGATCGACGATGTAAATGTCACGTTCCTCGATATCACCCGGCAGCTTGCAATAATACTCCACAGGCTCAAGGGTCTCGGGATCCCTGTAAAGGCCTATGTGTCCTACCTTGGCGTTTGGAATAAGCTGAAGGATGCCATCCACCATTCCGAGCCCGGCTCGCAGTATGGGTATAACGGCCATTTTCTTGCCGGCCAGAGACCACGCCTGGGCTTCTGTTATAGGCGTCTTGACCTGGACCGATTCAAGGGGAAGATCCCTGGTGATCTCGTATACCATAAGACCTGCAATTTCCTGGACCAGCTCGCGAAAAACCTTGACCGGAGTGGTTTCATCACGAACCATACCTATTTTATGTTTGATAAGCGGATGTTCGAACGTTACCAATCGTCCCGTAGAATCTTTTCCGGCAAGCGATCTTTCCGTTTCCTCTTCGCATAACTGTATCTTGCGAAACCTGTTGTGATGGCGCCCCCATTCGAAGGGTGTTTCAAGCCAGATGCGAACGATTTCAAGCGCTTTCTCGTGGTCTGTCGTCCTGCCGCCCAGTGCCAGAATATTGGAATTATTGTGTGCCCTGCTCAGCCGGGCCGTTTCCTCGCAGCAAACATGCGCCGCGTAGGCGCCAGGAACCTTGTTGGCCGCAATGGACATACCAATACCTGTCCCGCAAAAAAGGAGCCCCTTTTCAGCCTTGCCGCCGGCGACGGCCATCGCAACTTCACGGGCGATGTCCGGGTAATCCACAGGCGTTTCCGCATTGTCGGTTCCATAGTCCGACACTACAATGTCTTGCATCGAAGCCAGGGTTTTCTTTACTTTTTCCTTGAGCTCAAATCCCGCATGATCCGATCCCAACACGACACGCATGACATATCCCCTTTCTCGCCCCTGGGTCTTTGCCGGAAACACCGACCTGCGACCTTTTTCAGTCTCGTCCAAGGACCCTGTCTATAAGTGATCCAGCCACTGTATAGGGGTCGATCTTCCTGTCGGCAAGTTTTTCGAGAAGTTCGGTGGTCTTCTCTTCCTCCCAGGCCCGCTCTACTATACGTGCGATTTCCCTGGAAAGGATTTCCTCCACTTCGACCTCTAGACGGTAGTATTTACGCGTGCGGCCTTCGTCAGTTTCCCTTAGATGATTGCGGTGTTGCTCTATCTTGCCGCACAAGGCATCTATACCCTCTCCACGCTCCGCAACAGTCGAAACGACCGGGGCTCTCCATGTACGATCAGGCAGGAGGTCGAGCATCATGTTAACCTCCGTTGCAACTCTTTCGGCGCCTTCCTTGTCGGACTTGTTCACCACGAAAATATCGGCGATCTCCATGATGCCCGCTTTCATAACCTGGATGTCGTCACCCATTCCCGGGACCAGCACAAGACAGACCGTATCGGCTATTTTTACGATGTCGATTTCGGATTGCCCCACGCCTACCGTCTCTATCAAGACGACGTCCTTCCCGCAGGCATCCAGTATGAGAGCAGCTTCATAGGTTGCCCTGCTAAGTCCTCCAAGGGATCCTCTCGTGCCCATGCTTCGTATGAAAACATCCCTGTCGAGGGAATGCCCCTGCATCCTTAGCCTGTCGCCGAGAACCGCGCCACCGCTGAAAGGACTTGACGGATCAACGGCTATTACTCCTACAGTCTTGCCCTTTTTCTTCAATTCCCCGATAAGTTTGTCCAAAAGGGTACTCTTTCCCGAACCAGGGCTTCCTGTAACGCCGATTATATGAGCCTTTCCGGAATAGGGATAAACGGCCTTCATAAGGTTCTCGGCGAAGGGAGATTCACTTTCGACCATGCTTATCAATCGCGCCATCGATCTCGGGTCGCCCTGTAATGCCTTTTCCACGAGTTTTTCCATAATATTTATCCGCCCTTGCCTTCAGGCTCTACCTGTCGTGCTTCTTTTCGCGGCCACCGCCTCTTCGAGCCATCGTATGCATTCTTTAGTAGGCGTTCCCGGGCCGAAAATAGCCCCCGCTCCCATAGCCTTAAGCTTGGGGATATCATCCTCGGGAATGACTCCTCCTCCGAATACTATGATGTCTTCCGCTCCCTTTTCCCTCAGAAGATCGATGATCGCCTTGAAATAATGCTCGTGTGCACCGCTCAGGATGCTGATACCTATCGCGTCGGCATCCTCCTGGATC
>JAHDOX010000050.1 GCA_018434645.1 Synergistales bacterium
CGCTACCGAAGGGAGAAAGACCAGAGCGATCATCATTACCGACAGTAACCACGTTATACTTTCGGCTATACAGCCGGAAACGGTGTCGCTCCGCTTTGAAGGAGAAGAAGATGACCGGGAAGGCGAATAGCGGCAAAGGGACACTTTTTGTCATTTCGGGCCCGAGCGGCGTAGGAAAAGGGACACTTAGAAAAGAGCTTTTCAGGAAGGTCCCGGAGCTTTCCTATTCCGTGTCTTGCACGACACGTAAACCCCGGCAGGGGGAACAGGACGGGATCGATTACCTTTTCATAGACGACAAAACCTTTGAAAGACACCTTGAAGCGGGAGAATTTCTCGAATGGGCAGAGGTACACGGAAATCGTTACGGTACCTTGGAAAAAACCGTCAGAGATTCTTTGGATAGAGGATGCGACGTTATTCTGGAGATAGATGTCCAGGGAGCTGCACAGGTAAAAAAACGCATGCCCGAAGCTGTACTCATATTCATTGCGCCACCAGGTGAAGAAGAACTAAGAAGGCGTCTTAGCGAAAGAGGTACCGAAAAAAAGCAAGAGCTGTTGAAACGTCTCGAAAACGCCAGGAAAGAACTGGAAGAATCTGACAAATACGACCACTTAGTTGTAAACGACGACATAAAACGTGCATCTGAAGAACTGGCGGAAATAATTGATTTTTACCGGGATAAAAGAAAGCGAAATACCTTTTCTCCAGGAGGCGATTCTTGATGCAGCAATTTGGTGAAAGACCTTTTGAAAACACTGGCACAAAGAGGAACAAGTTCCTCGAAGCCCAGATAATAGCGAAGCGGGCTAAACAACTTAGCGAGAGGAAAGGACAAAGATTTCTTGAAGAAGGGAAAATGAACCCTATAGAACAGGCAATGAAGGAACTTGCAGAAGGGAAACTTCGCTATATTCTCCCTTCGGAAAAGAAAGCTTCCCATTCCAGAGGAGCCGAAGATGACAAATCAAAGCTGGAAACGTAACAGAAAACTTCTTTTAGGTATTACCGGGGGGATAGCGGCTTACAAGTTGCCGGAACTGGCAAGGGCATTTGTACGAAGGGAATGGAAAGTGGAAACAATACTCACGGAAGCAGCGGAAAGGTTCGTTACGCCTTTCACATTTTCTGTTCTTACGGGCCAACGTGCCTGGACTGAAAAGGATTTCCTCTCCGACGACCGTGGTGTGGAGATACCTCACATAAAACTGGCCCAAAATTGTGAAGTTCTGGCGATCGCGCCCTGTACGGCGACGACGTTGTCACGACTGGCCACAGCCGACGGTTCGTCTCTTTTGTCCGCCACAGTCCTGGCCACAAGAGCGCCAGTGCTGCTTTTCCCATCGATGAACACGGACATGTGGTTTAACTCGGGAGTACAGGACAATTGCAAGGGATGCATCCGGAAAGGATACACCCTGATAGAGCCTGGTCAGGGGCAGTTAGCCTGCAGGGATGAAGGAAAGGGAAGACTTCCTGACCTGGATGTCCTGGAAGAGGAAATACTTAAAGCAGTATGTCCCAAAAAAGATATGGAAGGCATGAAAGTTCTTGTAACCGCCGGACCGACACACGAGTATATCGACCCGGTAAGGTATTTATCCAACCCGAGCAGCGGGAAGATGGGTTTCGCATTGGCCAAAGCGGCATGGTACAGGGGAGCAGAGGTAACGGTCGTTTCCGGTCCGGTCCCTGAAAGGCCTCCTCACGGAGTCAGGACTGTGCCTGTAGTATCTGCAGAACAGATGCTTGAAGCAGTCCTGGAAGAAGCACAAAGTGCCGATGTCATTATCAAGGCGGCTGCAGTCGGCGATTATAAGGCAGTTTCCCCTTCCGGGCAGAAAATGAAAAGAACCGGCGGGAAAATATCGCTGGAACTTGCCGAAAACCCGGACATCATGGCGGAACTTGCGAAAAAAAGGAAGGATGGTCAAATTCTTGTCGGTTTTGCAGCTGAAACACAGGATATTATAGACAACGCTTCAAAAAAACTTGCGAAAAAGGGAGCCGACCTTATCGCGGTGAATGACGTAAATGCTCCAGGTTGTGGATTTGGCTCGGACACAAATGAAGTAACCGTCCTGGATGCGAAGGGCATCCTCTCAAGGATTTCGGGTTCCAAGGAGGAAGTTGCCGAACTTCTCTGGGATTTGGCTCTTGAGCGTCGTGCCCTATTCCCCTGATGCAAATGTTATATGATGTCCTGCTGCCCGGTCCCTGGTGGCATCCTCTCACATATAGCGGGAATGGAAAAGATTTTCCTGAAAAGGGGTGCAGGGTAAGGGTTCCGATAGGCAGGACGGAAAGAACAGGTATTGTAACAGGTATCAGGGAAGCAAAAGGCGAAGTCTGCGACAAGCAGCAATTTTCCTGCCGATCCATACTATATGCCGTTGATGAGGCCCCCGCGGTCACTGAAGAAATTCTCCAAACGCTTTTCCTGGCGGGAAAACATTTTCTTTGTGGACCGGGCGAACTGTTGAAAAGTGCCTTCCCGTCTCCTTTTTTTGATGGAAAAGAGGCCCCGAATGCCCCACGAATGTCGCCTGAAAAGACGAGGGCTTCTTACAGTATTGCCTTCGTAAGGGACGCCAAAGACAGCGACAGGTTCAGGTCCTATTTGGAAATTTTGGAAAAAGACGACCACGGTGGGTTCGTCATCTTTCCAGAACGAAACCGTGCGGCGCTATTTTGGAAAAACCTTCCGGATAAATTGAAAGAAAGGGCAATCCTGTGGCCTGCGGGTAACGGCAAGAGAGCCTGGGAATCCTGGATAAAGGTCCTTAAGGGGCAACGAAATATCGTAATCGGTTCAATGGGTTGTCTGTTTGCGCCGTTGACCTGCATAAGGAACGTCATAGTGGAAGATGAGGGTAATCCTGTCTATTATTCCATACGATATCCCTACATTCATGCCAGGTCTGTGTTGACTTACCGTGCCCGTTACTGGAAGGCCAAGCTTGTTTTGGGAGGAGCGATGCCTTCTTCCAGGAGCTTTTTGTTCCGTAAAGAAAAATGTACGGCCAGGACAGGAGGTCGTCTCATTTTCGCTGACAAGTCAGGGGCTCGTGAATTTGAAGTTCGTGGTGTCAAAAGACCCTTGCCCGTGACTGACGCTGTTTTGACCAGAACACAGGAGGCCATCGCAGAACATGGCGTAGTAATGTGGCTTTTGGACAGGATTGGATACGCTTCGGGGATCTGGTGCCGCGAGTGCGAGTCTATACTGACTTGCCCAAAATGCGGAACAGCCCTTAGATGGGAAACCCGGGAATCGACCGCTGTATGTCCTTTCTGTGGGAACAGAGGTAAATTACCCGAGGAGTGCCCCAATTGTGGAGGCGCTTTCATGGAAGGTATAAAACCGGGGATCGAAGCTTCTGTGGATCTGGCGTCCAATTTGTTGGGAAACAAAGATCTGGTGCACGAATGGCACAAAGCGGTAACGAAAGAAAAAAGCAGTCGCAATAAAATGCTCAAAGAACTTGAAGCCTCGGGAGGCATAGTAACCGGAACGCGAAAGGCACTTGAACTGTGTGATGATATCCCTGTGGCGCTGGTATGTTGGCTGGACATAGACACGGAACTTCTCAAGCCTTCTTACGACGTAAAATACCGGGCTTTCCGGATGATTTGGGAGTCCTTGTGGCGCGGAATGGAACCCGAAAACCGAAAGGTAATACTTCAGACCAAAGCAACGGGGACCGCCTGGCAAAAGAAACTGGAAAAGGGGTGGCACCAGTTTTGGGAATCCGAACTTGCAGAGCGAAAAGAACTGGATTTGCCGCCATGGAAATTCCTGGTTGAAATAAACACCAAAAGTCGAATTAAAAATGAGATGTTGTCGATTCTCGAGAGCGCGGGGTTCGAATGTCTCGATCCTGACCCGAGCAGCGGCCTTTTCTGGGTCAGGACGGAAAAGACTGAAACCATGAGAAAGGCTGTAGAGCCTTTTTTCTCGGTTTCTCGTTCAAAAGAGGGATTTCCTCGAATGAGAGTATGGATCGACTAGTATTTTCCGGAAGGTGAGAAAAATGGCTATTGTCACGATAATCGGACGTCCAAATGTCGGTAAATCCTCGCTCTTCAACCGAATAGCCCGTCGTCGTACGGCCATAGTCGATGATGAGCCAGGTGTGACAAGAGACAGGCTCTACATACAGGCGGAATGGCAGGGAACAAAATTCTACCTTGTGGACACCGGGGGTATGACTGGATCCTCAAGCGACGGCCTTGCTCAGGCAGTGCATCGACAAGTCGAGACCGCCATCGAGGAAAGTGACGTAATACTCTTCGTGGTCGATACTAAAACGGGCGTAACACCCCTTGATGAGGAAATAGCACAACTTCTGCGAAAAACGGGGAAGCCCGTAATAGTTGTCGGAAACAAGATCGACGACCCATCCCAGGAAACCCGCCTTTTCGACCTCTACGAGCTGGGATTCGAAAACATAGTAGGCGTCAGCTCCGCCCACGGGAGAAATATGGACGAACTTTTGGATATGATGCTTCCTCATATCACAGGAATGCCGCACATTGAAGAAAATGACGACGAAATACGACTGGCCATAGTGGGGAGGCCCAATGTGGGAAAATCGACACTCCTGAATGCTCTTGCAAAAACAGAGAGAGTCCTTGTAGGCGATGCCCCGGGAACGACACGTGACTCCGCTGATGTCGTTGTTCATTTTGATAAACAGCCTTTCAGGATTATAGATACCGCAGGTTTGAGAAAACGGTCGAAAATCAGGTCCAGCCTGGAATTTTACTCGCTTGTCAGAACCCATGAAGCGGTTGACAAGAGCGACGTCACTGTTCTTCTCATGCAAGCCGATCCACTATGTACCGATCAGGACAAAAAGATCGCTGCGCATGTCGTCGAAAAGGGCAAAGGACTGGTTTTGGCCGTCAATAAATGGGATACCATCGAGAAAAGTCCACGCATTGGCGACGTTGTACGTGAAACCATCAGAAGAGAAATGCCTTTTGTCGACTTTGCCCCTATTGTGTTCGTCTCGGCCAAATCGGGGAGAGGTTTGCACAAGATACCCGGACTTGTATCACAGGTAAACGAAAACAGGAAACGCAGGCTCCCCACTGATCTGCTTGCCAGGATCGTCAGCGAATCTTTTCTTTTCGAGCATATGCCGACCGATAAAAAGGGAAGAAGGCTTTCAATTTACAAATGTACACAAATCGGGACGGAGCCACCACATTTTGAATTTATAGTAAATGACACTACGATATTTAACACGTCTTTTGAAAGACATGTACATCATATGTTAAGAAACATGGCGGAATTTGAGGGGGTTCCTATTCGAATCAGCTGGAGACGGGCTACGAAAAGCGTAAAAAAAAGTCACTGACCTTGACCATGTTCTTTCAACGTGATATTAATACGTTGTGTAGCACCATTGGCAGTTTCAGTCAAAGGCTGTAAAAGGGGAGGTGCGTGGAGAGTGACGAAAGCAGATTTGGTACAGGCAGTGGCCAAAGCCGCGGGAATCAACAAGCGGCAGGCCGGTGAGGCAGTGTCGGCGGCGATCGACGCGGTCAGTGCCGCGCTGGCGAAGGGGGAAAAGGTGCAGCTTGTAGGATTTGGTACTTTCGAGGTTAGAACTCGCGCTGCCAGAAAAGGAAGAAACCCGCAGGACCCGTCAAAAGTCATCAATATCCCAAGCAAGAAGGTCCCCGCTTTTCGTCCCGGAAAAGCTCTCAAGGACAAGGTTTCCTAGGTATTGTACTGCTTGGCATTTTATGATCGCAGCAAATTCAGAGCGGGCGGAGCATTCAAGGGGCCGCCCGCAAATATTTCAGCCAAAACGAGTAAAGTGCATCCCATTGCTCTATGTTTAGCTCCTCGGCCCTTATGTTTAAAGCCAGATCGCAATTTTCGAACCAGGTAATCACTTGTTCCCTTTCAAGCCTCAACGATGCCGTAAAATTGTTCAAAAGTGTTTTACGTCTCTGCCTGAAGGCCGATTCCACAAAAATACGCCACCTGGGGTTCTCCTTTATAAACAGCGGTTTTTCAAGGCGAACCTGCAAAAGGGCAGATTCTACTTTAGGGCTGGGCCTGAAAGCAGAGGGAGGTACGGTTAAAAGAACTTCCATCGTGGCAATTTTCCCCAAAGTGACACTCAATGGATTGCTTCTTCTTGTACCGGGCGAAGCACACAACCTCTCGGCCGCTTCCTTTTGGACCATCAAGATGAAATATATAGATCCAGATGGAGCTGCTTCCTCGACAAGTTTCCATACCAGATCAGTAGTTATTTGATAGGGTATATTGGCAACCACCTTGTTTGGCGGGGGATCAAAGGAAGTTCTGTAATCGACGGAAAGTGCGTCCTCCCAGGGTATTATGAGGTTAGGATTTGCTTCAGCCAGGGCGGCTAGCTCGGCAAAAAACCTTTTGTCCAACTCCACGGCATACAACCGTGAGGGTTGAGCTTCGAGTATGTAACGCGTCAACATCCCCTTTCCGGGTCCTATCTCGAGAATCCTGTCGTCAGAACGGATATCTGCGGTTGCGCACATAAATCTGGCGGTGTTTCCATCGACAAGGAAGTTCTGGCCGATTTTAGATGTCTTGCGGTTACTCCTTCTGATCATGGTCTCACCTTTCAGTTGTTTCTAAAGAAAAGAAAAGCGGGAGACAAAGGTCTCCCGCAAGGTTATTCTGGTCGGGACGAGAGGATTTGAACCTCCGACCCCTTGACCCCCAGTCAAGTGCGCTTACCAGACTGCGCTACGTCCCGTCAGCGTCGAGTATTGTATCCTTGATCCCACACCGGGTCAAGCACGAATTTACCACCACGCTTGTTCAAGGCTTATTCCTTTGGTTCCCAGGTTTCGTTGCACCTTTCGAGGACATAGTTCCATTTCTCTTCAACTTCTTCTTGCAGCTTTTCTATTACCGGCTTCCATTGGTCGCCCTTGAAGAGATGGCGGAACCTCCCCTGCGGCTTGATGTACTCTTCTACGGGGACGAATTTTCTGGGTTTGTAACTCAGTTTCCATTTCCCGTTTTCGACCTCGTAAATCGGCCATATTCTGGTGTCAGCCGCCAGCCTGCAGATCTCTTTCTGCATTGCCGGATCGATTCTCCAGAAAAGCACGCACGGGACAAGTATATTGACAAAACTAGGTCCAGGCGTCTCTATGGCCTTTTTAACCTTTTCAATAACGTCCTGCGGGTTATGCAGGGTAGTTTGTGCCACATACGGGATGTGATGAGCCGCCATTATGTCCGTAAGATCCTTGGGACGCTGGATTTTGCCTGGGATCTTCTTGCCGGCCGGTGCAGTCGTGGAACTGGCCCCATGAGGTGTTGCGCTGCTTCGCTGGGCGCCGGTGTTCATGTAACCCTGGTTGTTGTAGCAGATATAGGTAAAGTCGTGCCCACGCTCTGCAGCACCGGAAAGGGCCTGAAGACCGATATCGTAGGTACCCCCGTCTCCACCGAAAGCGACGAACTTTATGTCTTCCTTGATTTTGCCGCGTTTCTTGAGGGCGACGTAAGCGGCTTCTATGCCCGAGACATTTGCGCCAGCGTTTTCAAAGGCGCTGTGAAGAAACGGAACATTCCATGCGTTGAAGGGGTAAATAGTGGTCGAAACTTCCAGGCAACCAGTTGCGCAAGTTATAACCAGCGGCTTATCGACGGCCATAAGTCCCTGTTTAACCGCCGTTGGAGCTCCACAACCCGGGCACATCCTGTGCCCTCTTGTCATGGGAGTGTCTTTTGTAGTCAAATCTTTAAGCCTGACAACCATCGTGTCGGCACCTCCCGCCTACTCGCGCAGTCCGAGGTATTTTTCCTCGGTGCTTACGCGGTTTTCGATGAGATCCATGAACGCTTCCTCCGCATTATGAGGGAAGAAGTCACGGCCTCCAAGCCCGTAAACGTAACTGTTCGCAGGAATGTGTATCCCCGCATCGTAGAGTGCACTCTTGATTTCCGTGAACAACGGAGCAGGTGCACCATATCCGGCTGCCCTGTCACATACGGCGATATTCCTGGCCTTCTTGAGGGCATCGGCTATTTCAGTAGCAGGGAATGGACGGAACATGCGAATTCTGAGACAACCTACCTTGTGTCCTTTCTCTCTCAGTGCATCTACAGTCTCTTTTGCCGCCCCCGTCGCCGAGGACATGATTACCATAATGTGATCGGCGTCATCGGTCTTGTAAGTTTCGATAACCGGGTATTGCCTGCCTGTAATCGAGGCGAATTCCCTTGAGACTTCGTCGTATACGCGTCGGACTTGTTTCATTGCCTCGATTTGCTGGCGCTTGATCTCGAAGTAATAGTCTGTTAGAGCCAATGAGCCATAAGCTACGGGGTTTTTGATATCAAGAAGGGAATTTATGGGCTCTCTCTCGCCAATGAAGTCCTTTACCTGTTCGTCATCAAGGAACTCTACTGGTTCGAAGCAGTGACTTGTGATGAACCCGTCCTGGCAAACGAAAACAGGAAGAAGTACATCCTTGTGTTCGGCCAGACGGACACCCATGATCATGCTATCGTAAACTTCCTGCGCGTCTTCGCAGTAAAGCTGGATCCATGAAGAGTCCCTCTCGGCCATGCTGTCGCTGTGGTCGCAGTGAATGTTTATGGGCGCCCCGAGCGACCTGTTCACAAGTGCAAAGACAATAGGAGCCCTGTAGGAAGCGGCAATGGGAAAAATTTCGTGCATGAGCGCCACACCGTTGGCGCTGGAAGCCGTCATCACCCTGGCGCCTGATATGGAAGCGGCGAGGCAGGCGCTGATGGCTGAATGTTCACTTTCGACGGTAACAAGATTAGTGTCGACCAGTCCATCGGCTACGAACTCCGAGAATTTCATGGGGATATCTGTCGATGGAGTGATCGGATACGCGGCCACTACGTCGGGGTTCACCTGTCGCATCGCTTCAGCTACAGCCCAGTTGCCTGAAGTTATATCCTTGCGAGGCATGTGTATCACACCCTTCCCTCTGTCGTCACTCTTCAAGGAATTCGGCCTCGGGCCGCATTTCGATTGCCTTTTTGGGGCAAATGGCGGCGCAGAGTCCGCAACCCTTGCAGTAGAAGTATTCTATGCCCGTCATATTGCCTTTTTCGTCAGCCTTTATGGACCTGTCGGGACACTGGACCCAGCATTGCAGACAATGGATGCACTTCTCTTCGTCCCAAACAGGTCTCATGCTGCGCCACTGTCCCGTTTCTACCTGCTCTGCCGTGGATGCGGGGACCGTCGTGGCGATGGGTAGATCTTTCCAGCCTTTCAGTTTCATCTTTCCTGCACCTCCTCGTAACCGCGCCTGATGGCATTCAGGTTCGCCTCCAGAACTTTCTCGGGGAGCTTGGGACCCATTTTATTCCTGAAGTGCTCAATGAAAGCGTCGACGGAAATATCTTGGAAGAGCCTGGCGACGACACCGAGCATCGGAGTATTGGGCCGGTTCTGGCCAAACTCTTCAAGGGTTATACCGGTGGCATCCACGGTCATGACCCTTGCGGAATCGGGCAACCCGAGTTGTTTCTTGATTGCCTCGGGTTTTTTCGTCGTGTTGATGATGTAGACCGTTTCGTCCTTTCCCCCTTCGGTCGGGTTCGCGGCGTCAAGAAGAGTCGGGTCGATAACGATCACCACGTCCGGGTTCAGCACTCCGGAACGAACGCGAATGGGTGTTTCGGAAATCCGGTTGTAGGCTTTCATGGGCGCGCCTTGTCTTTCGGCGCCGTATTCAGGAAAAGCCTGGGCGAATTTCCCGGATTCAAACAGAACTTCGGACAAGATGGAAGAGCCTGTTTTCGCTCCTTGCCCACCCCGTCCATGCCATCGAATTTCGATGACTTTTGACATGTGTTTCCCCTCCTTTTTAAGCGACCTGTACAATGGACAAGATCGGTCTCCTTTTATGTTTGTCTTTCTCTTTTTTCATACTACCACAAGAGACTTAACCAACAGATGCGTTGACTATCGGGTGATAACCTCCAGGCGTGTTTGAGGGTATCATGCAATTGTAAGGAGTGCCTTGAAACGCATTTGCCGGTAAATTAAAAAAATTTGCAAGTAGACTCTTTATGTATATTGTATGGAGAACATTTATTTCGTCAAGAACGAATCGACGAAAGAGGTGCAATTATTATCATGAGAGCCAATGTAATCCTGGATCGCGATGTACTGAGCTTTCTGGATGTGTATTTTAAAACACATGATAATGTTTCGATAATCGGAGAAATCGGGTTTGGCAACGGGGAGTTTCTTGTCCATCTGGCAAAAAAAGATCCAGAAAAGTTTTACTTCGGGTTCGAAGTTTCCAGGACGTGCCTTATGAAATGCCAGGCAAAAGTAGAAAGAGAAGAACTTGACAACGTCTACCTGCTTCCAGGGGACGCAAGGTTTTTGCTCAGGGAATGTTTCCCCGACGGCGTGTTCGAAGGTATTTATATGAATTTCCCTTGTCCATGGCCCAAGAAAAGGCACGAAAAACGGCGGGTTACGGCGGGTTTTTTCCCCGATGTACTTGCAGCGGTTCTGAGTTTCGGAGGTTTTTTTGAGCTGGCGACTGATGCCAAGGAGTATGCATTTGAATCGAGACAGATTCTTGGCCGTCATCCGGCTCTTTCTTTTGAAAGCCATGAGATCAATCCTGAAAGAGCTGTAATGACCAAGTATGAACGTAAATGGACAGCGGAAGGCAAAACGATACATGTGGTACGATTTCGCAAGGAAAAACCCTGGACAGTAAAACGGATTAGTGAAGGGAGAGCATCAGAAATGCACCTGGAATCGAAGGGCGCGAAGCCTGATATGAAACTTCTTTCAACATTTTATGATAACTCCGGAGGATCCAGGGAACAAAGATGGATTTTCAAAAACTGCTTCAAAGGTTCCGATGGTACGTTCCTTCTTGAAACCATGACGGCCGACGAAGAGTTTCAACAGCATTTTTACATCAAGATTGTCCCGAGGGAGGGAAAGTCGCTTATCAAATTTGATCCTGCGACGAAACCCTTCGTCACTCCTGCAGTTAAGAAAGCCATGCAGGAACTTCGAATCAGGATGGAGGAAATTCAAGAAAAGTGAAAGGTTATGCCTTATATCCCATTGGTATAGTAAGATCGGAGATTAGAGAGCCTATGCCTCCAGAGCAATTCAAAAACAGAACGTCGATAATCGCGATAGATGAATCTTACAGAGAGGCCCTTGAGGGAATCACAAAAGGAAAGAAAGTCATGGTTCTTTTCATTTTCCACCGCTCCCACGGCTTCTCCGTAAAAGTTCATCCCAAAGGCGACAAGGGAAGGCCCTTAAAGGGTCTTTTTTCCACTTGCAGCCCATCCAGGCCGAATCCAGTCGGTGCTACCGTCGTGGAAGTAATAGAAAAACGAGGATGCCTGCTTACTGTTAAAGGGCTAGACGCCATAGATGAAACACCTGTCATCGATATCAAACCAGTTCACATTGATGAACAAGAATATGAAAGGGGCCGATAATCATACCGTGGAAAATGCGTCCTACCACTCAAAAGGTTATTCTGGCGCTTTTTCATATTCTCGGATCCGTCCGGGGGAAAAAGATACTCGAGCTTTTTGCCGGGTCCGGCCGAATATCCCGGAAAGCCCTTGACGACGGGGCCGATTTGGTTTGTCTTGTCGAAAAATGCGGACATGAAGCATCCAGGTTGAAAAAGGACTTCAGAAACAAGGCGAATGCGAAGGTTTTGCATATGGATGCAAGACGGGCTCTTGCTTTTTTGAAAAAAAAGGAGTTTCGATTTGACATCATTTTCGC
>JAHDOX010000023.1 GCA_018434645.1 Synergistales bacterium
CCTTTTTTCCCTTCCATTCTTCAAGGATTTTCCCTCGCCGCACCCGCAGGGCTTCGTTTTTATACCCTTCTATCCACATGGGCAGTTCGGGCAGGACGGGGATTTCACCGTCCCCGACGAGAGTGGCCCAGTCGGACAAAAGATCCTGCAATACCCTCTTGTCGGGCGCAATGAGCATCGCCGGAGCCGTGACGCCCCTGCAAAACCATGCCCAGGAGGCCGTCCCACCTCCCGCATGGACCCTGGCAAGGCCCAGTGGCGCACTTTTTGAATATTTCAAGGCTTCCTCTATGGATCGGACCTTCAAAACCTGTTTCATTCACACGCTCCCAAAAAAGACATGGCGAGGGCATAACCCCCGCCAGGCAGTTTCTATCCCGAATCTTCGTCTTCTTCCCCCGGGTTCGGGGAATTGGCCTTCTGCATCGCCTTGTCCCATTCGTCGGCGACCCACAGCCTGATCGTCTCTACCGCCCTGTCCAGTATCTTCGGGAGAGCTTTCATTTCATGCGGACGGAAAGGCGACGTGACATATCGCGCCATGTCCCTCGGCTGATTTGCTCCGGCTACACCTATCCTGAGGCGCGGAACGTCCAGGGTGCCCAGTACGGAAAGTACAGATTTCATCCCGTTATGGCCGCCGGCGGATCCGTTTTTCCTGAGACGAAGTCTGCCGAATGGAAGGGCCATGTCGTCGTATACTACCAGTATCCTCCGGGGATTTTCAAGAAAATCCCCGGGAAGCTCATACAACGCCAGACCGCTTCTGTTCATATAGGTCAGGGGCTTGACAGCGATTACCGTGGAACCTTCCAGTTCAAAGGGACCCCAACGGCGCAGGCGTCTGGTTTCCGAAGACGGCACGTCTCCGACTTCTTCGAGAAGCGCATCGACGACAAGCCAACCGATGTTGTGACGGGTCCACGCGTATTCAACACCGGGGTTCCCCAGTCCCAAAACCAGGCGCACCAGGCGTCAATCCTCTTTTTCCTCTTTCTCCTCTTTCTCCTCTTTTTCTTTCGCCTTGCCCTTGCTGAGGACTTCCACTTCCATCTCCTCTTCCTCTGCTGCCTCTTCCTCGGGCAGTACGGTAGTTTTCGCATAGGTCACCATTACTACCGCCGATTCGGGATCCTGCTCCACGACTGCACTCTCGGGAAGGGACAGGTCCTTGACGTGAATGACCGCATCGAGCCCAAGCCCTGATACATCCAAGGTAATCGCATCGGGGATCTCCCTGGGAAGGACAAACATTTCCAGTTCGTGTATGATCTGCTCGAACACGCCTCCCTGCTTGACTCCCACGCAGCGATCCCTTCCGGTGACCTCAATGGGAACGTTGACGTATACCTTGTGTCCCGAGACCAGCTTGAGAAAGTCGATATGCAACACCTCGTCCGTAAGTGGGTCGCGCTGGATGTCGCGCATCAGGCACATTTCCTCCGTCCCGTTGGGCAAAACAGCGTCGATGCGCACCGTCTCCCAGTGTGCCGAATTGGCATAATGGAGGACATCCCTGGCTTCTACGGTCACGGGAATCGCGCCGCCCGTATCCGGCCCGTAGAATACGGCCGGGATGAGCCCCTGCGAGCGCAGTTTCCTGTTCGTTTCCTTTCCGGTTTTCTCGCGTTTTTTCAAATGGAGCTTTACAGAAGATGACGTCATTACTCTTCCTCCTTCGGGATTCTTGTGCTTTGTCCTGATTCCTTCCGCCCTAGCGGAAAAGTATGCTGACCGAGTGGTCGGAATGGATCCTGCTGATGGCTTCCGCGAAAAGCGGGGCGATAGACAATGTTGTGATTTTATCTATTTGTTTCTCTTTGGGCAATGGGATCGTATCGGTCAATACAAGGCTTTCGATGGGAGAGGAGGCTATTCTTTCCACCGCCGGGCCGGAGAGCACCCCGTGGGTTGCGCAGGCGTACACCTTCCTGGCCCCCCGCTCGAGCAGCGCCTCCGCCGCCTGTACCATGGTACCAGCCGTATCTATAATATCATCCACAAGGACGGCCACCTTGCCGTCCACATGACCGATGATCTCCATTACCTTGCTCAGGTTCGCCACCTCGTGGGATCTCCTCTTGTCCACTATGGCCAGATCGGCGTTCAGGTGAACGGCAAACCGCCTGGCCCTGACCACGCCCCCGATATCTGGTGAGACGACAACTATGTCTCCGTCTTCCTCCTTTTTGAGGATATCCCTGAAATGGGACGCCAGCAAGGGTATTCCGGTCAGGTGGTCCACTGGAATGTCGAAAAAGCCCTGGATCTGTCCCGCATGAAGATCCGCCGCGATCAGGCGGTGAGCACCGGCCTTTTCTATAAGGTTAGCCACGAGCTTCGCCGTTATCGGCTCGCGGGCTTTGGTCTTCCTGTCCTGCCGGGCGTACCCGAAGTAGGGCGTCACGACGTTTATCCTGTAGGCCGAAGCACGCCTGAGCACGTCGAGTATTATCAGAAGTTCCACCAGGTTTTCGTTGACGGGATGGCAAGTGGACTGTATTACATACACATCGGCCCCACGGACGCTTTCTTCTATAGAAACGCCCGTTTCCCCGTCGGAGAACCTGAACAACCTTGCCGCCGCCACGCCGATACCCAGGCTTTCACAAATCTTTTCGGTGAAGTCCGGGTGCGATGTACCGGAAAAAACCTTTAACTCACGAAGTTTCGATACCATTTCAGGACTGCCCCCCCTGCTTCTTTTTGCGATGCGCCCATCCCTCTATGTTTGCCTGCCTGGACCGCGCCACGGCCAGGCTGCCCTCCGGGACGTCCTTCGTTATCACCGAACCAGCGCCGGTGTAGGAGGAGTCACCAAGAGTCACCGGAGCGACCAGCATGGTATCGCTCCCTACGAAACAGTCGCTGCCGATGGTGGTACGGTGTTTGTTGACACCGTCGAAGTTGCAGGTAATGGTGCCTGCGCCGATGTTCGTCCTTTCCCCTATTTCGGCGTCTCCTATATAGGAAAGGTGCGGGACCTTGGCTTCGGCGCCTATGCGGCTTTTTTTTATCTCCACGAATTTCCCTATGTATGCTCCCTCGCGGACTTCGCTTCCATTTCTTATATGCGCGAATGGGCCGACTGCGGCTCCGTCCGAAAGCCGGCTGTCCGAGATGTCCACGTAACCCCTGAGGTCTGTCCGTTCACCGCAGAGCACATTTTTAAGCACGGAATGACTTCCTATTTTGCTTCCCCTTCCGATCTCGCTGTTTCCATAGATCTGTACGAAAGGACCGATCTCGACGTCTTCGGCTATTTTTACTTTCGGCCCCACGTAAACAGTGGTCGGATCGGCAAAGCGAACCCCCTGCCTCATATGCTTTTCGAGGATGCGGTCCCGTATCACCATTGAGGCGGAAGCAAGCTGCAAGGGGTCGTTTACGCCCGACGCCTCGGCGGCGTTTTCAAGCAGGACAACCTTTACGCCCTGTCCCTTCCGCGACATGATGTCGACCACATCGGTAAGATAATATTCTCCCTGTGCGTTGTCCGAACTTATTTCCTCGAGCGACTCCAGAAGTTCCCGTGTTCTGAAAACATAAATGCCGCTGTTTGCGACGGGACACTTTTTCTCTTTTTCCGTAGCGTCCCGTTCTTCCACGATTCTCACCAGACCTTCCTCGGTGATGACCCTCCCGTACCCCGTGGGGTCTTCGGGACGAAAGCCGTAAAACGTGCACGCCGCTTTCGAAAAAATATGCTCTTCAATGAGC
>JAHDOX010000047.1 GCA_018434645.1 Synergistales bacterium
TAATTTACTGAAGAATTCCCCTGTTGCAGCTGTTAATCCGACTGCTGTTGTAAGGCAAGCAAGCGCTACCGCTATGCCCAAAGCAGCTAAGCCAACATCTCCGGCAATTTCAGCCACAATGGTGACAAGTAAGGCTGTTCTAGGAATATCCTGTGACGCAAAGGATGCAGTGGCTCCCAAATACATCAAGCCACCGTAAACGACCAATAATCCAGTTGCAGCAATTACACCGGCTGATAAAGTCATTTTGATTGTAGAGGCCTTCCCATAACCCTTGGACCTGATGCTTTGGACAATTATTCCCGCAAATATCACGGCGGCAAGGGCGTCCATCGTTTGATAGCCCTCTATAAAACAGGATGAGAAAGCACTGTTGGAAATTTTTGGATCCAGTAGCGCGCCTATGGGGTTTACGATGCCTGATATTATGATAAATAACAAAAGGACAAGTAATCCGGGAGTTAAAATTTTACCGATTATGTCGATGACGGAAGACTGCTTGATGGAAAAATAGTAGGTTAAGGCAAAGAAACCAATTATTGGTATATAGGAATTGATGTCGGGAAAAAAGGGTTTTACAGCAACTTCGAAGGTTGTAGCTCCCGTGCGTGGAATGGCAAGAAGCGGTCCTATGCATAAAACGACCAGCGTGCCGAGTAAAATCCCGAAAAGTTTACCGCCTTTATCGGCGAATTTCTCAAAAGAACCATCGTAATGAGACATTACTATGACTCCCAAAAGTGGCAACCCGATTCCCGTAATCCCGAACCCTGACATGGCAGCCAGCCATTTAGTTCCAAACAAGGATCCCAAATAGGGAGGGAAAATCAGATTACCTGCACCGAAAAACATGGCAAACAGGGCAAAACCGGTGATTATAACATCTTTTGTGTTGATTCTCTCCATTTTGCAAAGAACCTCCTTAAAACATTTTCAAACAAGTTATTAAATGTGTTTATTTTTTTATGTGTGATAAATTATTGTTAAAACGGCAATTTGTTTTACTAAACAATTTTCGATGAATTTAAAGTCTGGTTTGCGTGTTTGGGTTATCAGCAGTTCTAAAACACAAAAAAACCTCCCGGAAATGGAGGCGTCAATAATCCTAAACGTATCAGTCCTTATAGTCAAATTCGCCCGAAAAAATCCTTGATGATTTGTGCTCGAACTTTGTAGAGCTGGTAGTAAAAGCAGCCCCTGCCGAGTCGCAAAAGATTTTACTTTATGCACTGATTACTGCCCCTTTCCATAAGTGGGTTACCCCTATCACGGGCGGGTTCTTTGCGCGAGTTACGCCATTGATAAAGCTGCTTCACGAGACCGTTGAAAAACGTTGAAATGCGACATTTTAAGCAAAAACGAGATCAAAGCGCAGAATACATGATTGACCTTTAGGTTGTCTTGTTGAAAGAATGCAGAAAAGATAAGATGGTCATGCAACAGGAGAAAAGGAGGCGAAAAGTCATGAGTGCGTCGATTGTTCATTCAAAAGATATGGTGTGGCTTCTGGACCCAAAAGAGGCTTTTGCGGGGCCTGTCGCGGATGGAGGTCGTATTGTGGCCAGGGTTAGTCCCGGGTGCTGGGGGGCGATGATAACTCCCGATTATCCCAGCGGTCATGAGGTGATCAGGCCGATTGCCATAGAGGGGGCCGAGCCCAAAGACGCAGTTATCATCAGAATAAGAAAGATCAATGTTTTGTCTCTTGCCACTACGTCCGGAACGGATGCACCCCAGGAAGGTCATTTCGACGGAGACCCTTTCGTCGCCAAAAAATGTCCTTCATGTGGCACTGTCAATCCCCAGACTTATGTGGAAGGTGTAGGTGAAGAAGCCGTACGTTGCAAAAAGTGCGGTGCTCCCGTTCATCCTTTCAAAATCGAGAACGGTTACACACTTCTCATGGACGAAAACCGGGAAATAGGGATTACCGTAAACAAGAAAGCGGCCGAAGAGATCGCCAGGGATGCGGCATCGTTCAGCGCCCTTCCACCTGGATCGTGTCAATATTCCGCAAACCTCTTTGCCAAAGCGGACTTGCCCGGCGTCATAGCGCCCTTGCGTCCCATGGTCGGCAATATCGGGTCCTGCCCGGCTGTCAGTATGCCCGCCAGCCACAATGCAGGAGATTTCGGTTCATTCCTGGTAGGAGCCCCCCACGCATATGCCATTGATGAGGCGGACCTTGACAAGCGTACCGACGGCCACATGGACGTGAACGAAGTCGTTGAAGGAGCGGTCCTCGTGGTGCCTGTCAAGGTTCCGGGTGCGGGTATTTATGTTGGCGATGTTCATGCAATGATGGGCGACGGTGAGATCGCCGGCCACACTACCGATGTCTCCGCTGAAGTCATAATTGACGTGGAACTGGTCAAGGGATTGGAGCTCCAAGGACCGCTGCTTTTGCCGCTCGAAGAGGATCTGCCGAAGATAGCCTCGATCCGCTTTCCGGAGGAGATCGAGGTCGCCAGGTCTATAGCTTCAAGATACGGCTTGACTTTGGAAGAAGAAACGCTTCCGATTCAGGTTATCGGATCGGGCAAGGATCTCAACACCGCAACAATGAATGGTCTGGAAAGGATGGCCTCTTTCACCGGCCTTTCCTTGCCCGAGATCAGGAACAGGTGCACCTTGACCGGTCAGGTCGATATAGGAAGACTACCTGGCGTTGTTCAGGTGACCATGCTTGTGCCAAAAGGGATTCTTGAGAAAAGAAATCTATGGGAAACTGCTTTGGCTCATTACGAGGAATTTTAGCTCCAACGGTATGGTGCCAAAAAGCGGATGTTCACCATGGTATAGGTATGATAAACTGTCAGTAGGGCAGCGGAACAAATTCAAGATGAATGTGTGGTGTAAAACCATGCAAATCGACCTGACGGAAGCGGAAGCGGAGGTTTTGAGAGAGCTTCTTGCCTATGCCATATCGGAGATCAGGATGGAGATAGCCGACACGGACAGCGGAAGCTACAGGCAAACCCTGAAAGACCGGAAGGCATTGTTTTTGAGTATCGCGGAAAAACTTGAGGGAAAGCACTTACCTTCAGGAAGTTACGATTTTTATATTTTGTATTCGCACTTATTTTGTGCCATCAAGATAAAAAGAAGTTCCTGTCGTTTTGCAGTGCGGTGTTTTTATGCGTTTTTGCCGGGTCTGCTGTTGTTTTTGGTGTCTGCACTCTTATTCTCCTGTATCCTGCTCTGGCCTCGGGTATAATAATATGATATTTGCGTCCTTGTCCTGGCGCGATCTGTGAAAGTCAACCTTTTTGATATTCTTTTGATACGGGGGAAAAGACATGGAAATATGGCCTGGTAAACCCTATCCGCTCGGGGCGACCTTCGACGGTGTTGGTACGAACTTTTCCATTTTCTCGGAGGCGGCTGAGGAAGTGGAATTATGCCTTTTCGATAAACATGGAGCGGAAACCAGGTTTAAGCTGCCGGAGATGACAGCCTGCTGTTGGCACGGTTACATTCACGGCGTGGGTCCTGGGCAAAAATACGGGTACAGGGTTCACGGTACGTGGGACCCGGCGCAAGGCAAAAGATGCAACCCTGCAAAGCTTTTGATTGACCCGTATGCGAAAGCCGTGGAGGGTCAAGTGAATTGGGACCCGTCCGTTTTCGGGTACACTGTTGGAGGAAGCGACGATATCAGGGACGATCGTGACAGTGCTCCTTTCGTACCAAAATCGATAGTCTCCAATCCCTTTTTTGACTGGGGAAAAGACGTACCCATCAAAAGGCCTTTGAGCGATACCTTGATCTATGAGGTTCATGTCAAGGGTTTTTCCAAAAAACACCCCGAAATTCCCGAGAACATAAGGGGAACATACTCGGCTTTATCCCATCCTGCTGCAGTGGAATATTTCAAACGCCTAGGGGTAAGTGCGCTGGAGCTCATGCCTGTGCATCAGTTCATCCATGATGCGCATCTAGTCGAAAAGGGCCTGCGGAATTACTGGGGATACAACACCATCGGATATTTTGCGCCTCATAACGAGTACGCTGCCTACGGACAGGCGGGAGAGCAGGTCCAGGAATTCAGGCAGATGGTAAAAACCCTCCACGAGGCCGATATAGAGGTGATACTTGACGTCGTCTACAATCATACGGCGGAAGGAAACCACCTGGGACCGACGCTGTCTTTCAGGGGCATAGACAACGCAGCCTATTACCGGCTCGACGCCGGCAATCCGCGATTTTATGTCGATTACACCGGAACGGGAAATTCCCTCAACATGCGGCATCCCCATGTGCTTCAGCTGATCATGGACTCCCTCCGGTATTGGATCCTGGAGATGCATGTTGATGGCTTCAGGTTTGACCTGGCATCGACACTGGCCAGGGAGCTCCACGACGTAGACAGGTTGTCCGCATTCTTCGACCTGGTGCAACAGGACCCTGTGGTCAGCCAGGTGAAGTTGATAGCCGAGCCTTGGGATGTAGGAGAGGGAGGTTATCAGGTCGGCAACTTTCCGCCCCTTTGGTCGGAATGGAACGGCAAGTACAGAGATTGCATGCGGGATTTTTGGCGTGGCAAGGATCAGACTCTGGGGGAATTCGCCTACCGGTTTACAGGCAGCTCCGATCTATACGAGAACACGGGACGGCGCCCCTTTGCCAGCGTAAATTTCGTTACCGCCCACGATGGTTTTACCCTTCACGACCTTGTTTCCTACAACGAAAAACACAATGAGGCAAACGGGGAAAACAACGCCGATGGTACCGACGACAATCGTTCATGGAACTGCGGTGTCGAAGGTCCGACCGACGATCCCGAAATAAACGACTTGCGCACCAGGCAGAAAATGAATTTCCTTGTTTCGCTTATTTGTTCACAGGGTATACCCATGATTTTGGGTGGCGACGAAATAGGGCGAACGCAAAAGGGAAACAACAACGCCTACTGCCAGGATAACGAAGTTTCCTGGTTCGACTGGGAAAACGCCGACGAAGGGTTTCTTGAGTTCGTCTGTTATCTGGTTAATTTCAGATGGGAACATCCCGTTTTCAGGCGCAGGAATTGGTTCATAGGCCGTCCTATAAATGGTAGCGACCTTCACGACATCGGCTGGTTCACTCCGGACGGCAAACTTATGACGCATGAAAACTGGCGTCAGGATTTTGCCAAGAGCCTTATGATCTTCCTTAATGGCGACGCCATCAAAACTCCCGACATATGGGGCCGGAAAATCAGGGACGACAGTTTCCTCTTTCTTGTAAACGCGCATTACGAACCTTTGGAATTCACGCTTCCCGAATCGTCGTGGGGTGACTTTTGGGAATGGGTTATAGATACAGGAAGAGGCGGTTTCATAGAGGGAACAGAGCCACTCGCGGGTGGTTCGAAGGTTAACGTATCGAGCCGTGCGATTGTTGTCCTCGTTAAAAGGATAGAAGAATGAAAACGGTTCCTTCCTGCACTTACCGACTCCAGCTCAACCCCGATTTTACATTTTACGATGCCGCTGGAATCGCGGACTATCTGGCCGAGTTGGGGATCAGCCACGTGTATCTTTCTCCTGTACTTCAGGCGGCTTTGGGGAGCACCCACGGCTATGACGTGGTCGACCCGGGCAAAGTAAATGATGAACTTGGCGGGAAACAGGGCTTCGATTTGCTTACAGAAACCCTAAAAAATAAAGGTCTTGGAGTGGTGCTTGATATAGTGCCTAATCATATGGCTATATCAGGCCCGCAGAACCGTTGGTGGCAGGATGTGCTCGAAAACGGCCCCTCGAGCGCCTATGCCGCCTTTTTCGACGTGGAATGGGAAAGCCCCGAAGCGTATCTGAAAAACCGCATTTTGCTCCCTGTACTGGAAGATCAGTATGGCAGGGTCCTGGGAGCCGGCCTGATTTCGGTCGTGCGAAAAGAGTCGCGTTTTTTTGTGAGTTACCGGGAACATCTCTTCCCGGTGGCGCCCCGCTCGATGATGAATGTCCTCCAAAAGGCGGGATGGAGGTGCTCTTCTGAAAGACTCCAGTTTTTCGGTGAATCCCTCGGTAGCTTGCCACTGCCGACTGCCACGGATCTGGAAAACACCAGGATACGCCACAGGAACAAGGAAGTGATCTTCGCTCTTATCGACCGTCACTTCCGAGAGAACCCCGGAGAAGCTTCCGTAGTGGACGAATGCCTGGAAGAACTTAACGCCGATATCAATGGTCTCGATAATTTCCTCGAAAGGCAAAACTACAGGCTGGCCTGGTGGCGGAAAAACCGGGAAGACCTGGGTTACAGGAGGTTCTTCGACATCGACAACCTGGTGGCATTGCGCGTAGAAGAAAATGGTGTCTTCGCGGAGACGCACAGGCTTCCGCTTCAGTGGGTTGCCTCAGGTATTGTGGAAGGGCTTCGGGTAGATCACATAGACGGACTAAAGGATCCTGCGGCATACCTGAAAAGGCTCCGCAGCGCGGCGCCCGAGGCGTGGATTCTGGTGGAAAAAATCCTGTCACCCGGCGAAAGGCTGCGTGAAGCCTGGCCTGCTGAAGGTACAACCGGGTATGACTTTCTGAACGTAGTGAATGGCCTTTTTATTGATCCTGTCGGAGAAGAGGCAATGACGTGCCTTTACATGGAATTTTCCGGCGAAGTAAAACATTGCGAAGAATTGAAATTCGAGAAGAAAATGCAGGTTGCGGGGGAACTTTTCGGCAGCGATTTTAATCGACTCACTCATCTGGCAATGGAGATTTGCGAAAATCACCCTGAATTCAGGGATTCCGCCCGAAGTGACGTAATGAAAGTAATAAAGACCCTTGCGTCGTCTTTCGACGTATACAGGACGTATTTCGCTCCCTGGCGTGACGAGCAACGCGATACAGAGGACGAAAAAGTCATGGAGGAAGCCCTGCACAAAACACACGAAAGGCTTCCAGAGGTCGACCCTCTCCTTATAGACCTTTTCGGCGGGTTTTTCTCCAAAAAGTCGCCCTCCGCCGAAGAAGCGGAATTTGTGGCCCGGTTCCAGCAGTTGACCGGTCCTTTGGCTGCAAAAGGTATTGAGGACACGTTGCTTTACTGCTACAACCGATTTATAGCGCTAAACGAGGTTGGCGGAGAGCCTTGCGATTTTTCGGTGACTCCCGAAAGGGCACACAGCTATTTTCGGGAAAAGGCCGAAAAATTCCCACTTACGATGAATACCCTTTCTACTCATGACACTAAACGAAGCGGAGACGTCCGGGCAAGACTTGCCATTCTCTCGGAAATACCCCTTGAATGGGCGGAAAAAGTAAAAAGATGGTCACGAATGAACGAAAACAAGAAGACAAGCGGAATGCCTGACGCAAACACGGAGTACTTCCTGTACCAAACGATTATGGGCGCCTGGCCCATTGATCGCGTCCGCCTTGGTGAAGTAATGCGTAAATCCGTGCGGGAAGCCAAGAGCCATACTTCATGGACGAACGTCAACGAACCCTACGAAAGGGCTCTCATGAATTTCATCGATAGCCTTTTCGAAGATGACGAATTCATAGAAGATCTCAAGATGTTCCTGCGACCTTTGATCCGCCCGGGGTGCATTGCCTCCCTGGCACAGGCTCTTGTCATGCTTACTGCACCGGGAGTCCCCGATATATACCAGGGAACAGAAACCCGGGACCTCTCTCTGGTTGACCCTGATAACAGGAGGCCCGTGAATTTCGCCAAAAAAATTGAAAACCTGGAAAGGGTAAAAGTCTCTTCCCTTGTCAAACCGGCTGAAGACTTGGACGATGGCTTGCCGAAGCAATGGATGATTTGGAAAGTTCTGAATTTCAGAAAAAACAGGCCTGATCTTTTCGGGCCGGGTTCTTCTTATGATCCTGTTGAAACCGGAGGCAATGGCGCAAAGAAAATTTTCGCTTTTTGCAGAAGTGGGGGGTTGGTCACTCTGGTCCCGACGTGTTTTGTGTCTTGCAAGGCGGAAATGGAAAAAGCAAAGATAAGGCTCTTCGAAGGCACCTGGGAAAACATCTTTGACAATCAAAGATATTCCGGTAATTCATGGGTTGGAGCAGACGAACTGCTCAAAAACTTCCCCGTAGCTTTGCTTGTCAAGGAAAACAGGGGGGAAACACCTTGATGCATCCTTCGGTATGGGCGCCGGAAGCCTCGTCGGTCAAGGTTGTTACGGGTGGATGTTCCGTAGAGATGACGAAGTCGCGCCGCGGGTGGTGGGAAGCGCCAGGCGTAACGCTGGAAGATGGTGATGAGTACGCCTTTTCGGTGGATGGAGGCCCCTTTCTTCCCGATCCGAGGTCGAGCAGGCAACCCAAAGGAGTTCACGGCCCGTCGGTCTTCGTGGATCACGGAAAATTCAACTGGACCGATGAAAAATGGCAACCTCAGCCGTTGGCGTCAGGTTTGATATATGAATTGCATACGGGCACTTTCTCCCCGGAGGGGTCCTTCGGAGGCGTTGCAGCGAGGCTGGATTATCTCAAGTCTCTTGGAGTAACGCACCTGGAGCTGATGCCGGTTAACGGGTTTTCCGGTGAACGGGGATGGGGGTACGATGGGGTGAACCTTTACGCTCCCCATGAAGCCTATGGAGGTCCTGAAGGGCTGAAGAAACTTGTCGACGCCGCGCACGAAAAGGGCATAGCCGTCCTGCTGGACGTGGTCTACAACCACCTTGGTCCCGAGGGAAATTACCTGGGGTTCTTCGGACCCTATTTCTCGAAAAAATATGTCTCACCGTGGGGTGACGCGGTCAATTTCGACGGGCCTTTTTCCGACGGAGTGCGGGCGTTCTTCCTCGATAACGCAAGGATGTGGCTGGAGGACTATCACGTGGATGGTCTCAGGATCGATGCCGTCCACGCCATCTTCGACCAATCGGCTCTGCACTTTCTTGAGGAATTGGTCCGTACTGTGCGTCAGGTGGAGATGGAAACGGGAAAGCACCGTTTCATAATCGCGGAAAGCGACCTCAACGACCCCAGGGTGGTAAGCACGACCGAAGTCGGAGGATACGGGTTCGACGCCCAATGGAGTGATGATTTTCATCATGCCCTGCACACACTGCTCACGGGGGAACGCGGGGGTTATTACGGTGATTTCGGTAGTCTAGCCCACGTGGCGAAGGCTCTGGAAAGGAACTTCGTGTACGAGGGCAACTATTCGTCGTTTCGTAAAAGGTCTCACGGCCGCCCGGCATGGGCTCTTCCGCCGAGTCGCTTTCTGGGGTATATCCAGACCCACGACCAGGTAGGAAACAGGGCAAGGGGCGAGCGGCTTGGTCACATCTGCGGTAGGGAACTTCAGAAGATAGCCGCCGCTTGCGTGTTTCTTTCGCCTTTCGTGCCAATGATTTTTCAGGGAGAGGAATGGAGTTCTGATTCGCCTTTTTTGTATTTCACCGACCACTCCGACGAAAAACTCGGGGAATCCGTTTGCGAGGGAAGGCGGAGGGAATTTGCGGCCTTTGGGTGGAATCCCGAGGAGATACCGGACCCTCAGGACGAAACGACCTTCCTACGATCAAGGCTTGACTGGCCTTTAGAGGACACAGCGGAGGGAAAGGAAATGCTCGAGTGGTACAAAAGTCTCTCTCGTTTCAGAAACGAAAGGCCATGTTTAAGAGATGGCTGTAGGGAAAACATGCACGTTGAATTCGACGAAAAGGACTTGTGGCTAGTCATGCAAAAAAACGACGTACTGCTGGCGTGTAATTTCAGCAAAAAAGAGGTTTCGGTCGAAATCGGGTACGAAACAGGCGATATGGAATTAAAGCTTCAGTCCAGACCGGGAGTGCTCGTGACAAAAAAAAGCCTGACGCTTCCGCCTGAAGGTGTAGCCGTCCTGGAACGTGTATGATAGTTTCTGCAAATTTGAGGATTGCTGAAAAAAGAAAAGTTTCAGGGTTTTAGGGGGGGCGGGAAAGACGGAATCTTTCCCGCCAAAGGGAAACAGAAGATGGAGACAAGAAAAGACGCCACCTCCCGCGGGAAGTGGCGTCTTTATTACCAGGCCGTGTCCTCCTTTCCAAACGCGGGAGGCATCCCCGTTTCCGGAGATACCCTGACGGCCGGAGACCATTGCGTAACACGCTTTAGGTCTTGACGGCTCGGAGGTGATATTCTTTTGTTATCAACAATGCTAGCACATGGCGTCGTACGTGACAAGCGTTTTCGATCGAAACCAGACGGGAAGGGATGGTTGACATGCATATACGAATTGCACCTGAAATCCTCCAGAAATATCCTGGAGCCCACGTCGGGTGGCTTGACGCGGATGTCGTCGTCAACGATGAAAGCCCTCACGTGGAGAGCCTGAAAGTGAAAATGGCCAGTGTCGTCGCCGAACGCGGGCTTGAGGCTGCGACGCTGGCGAAATACCCGAGGATCGATTCGTGGCGCAAAATCTACAGTGCCATGGGTATCAAGCCCAGCAGCTACAAATGCTCCCTGGAAGCCCTTTTACGGCGTATTCTCAAGGGGCAGGGCCTGTGGAATGTTTCGAGCGTGGTGGATTGCTACAATTGCATTTCTGTCATGGCCATGATGCCCATGGGAGCCCACGACTTGGAAAGCCTTGATGGTGACCTGGAGCTCAGGTTCGGGAGAAAGGGAGACCTTTTTCTTCCTCTCGGTGCCGGGGGAAAGGTTGTTCAGGTCGAGGAAAGTCACATCGTGTACGCTGACAATACAAAGATCTGTTGCTGGCTGTGGAACCATCGTGACAACAGGCAATGTGTTGTTACCCCTTCGACACGCAGGGCGATCTTCATTGTTGATGCGGCGGAAGAGCAGGATACACCTGATGTCAGAAAAGCCCTCGACATGCTTGCGGAAAACCTTGAACACATCGGGTGCACTGTCCGATTACAGGGGATTCTTCACAGGGATGCACCAGAGGCGGAAATTGGCAAATAGGAAGGGATATTTTATGGAAAGAAAACCGGACAGAAAACAAATAAAAGAGTGGATTGCCGAATACGTTCTGGAGTCGCCACGAAACACCCTTCACGTTCCTGAGGGACTGCCGGCATGGGACGTGCCGATCATCGGGATAGCGGCGGGGGAGGA
>JAHDOX010000092.1 GCA_018434645.1 Synergistales bacterium
GCGGATACACGGACGACAGTCCGTGTGGCGTTTTCTGGTTTTTCGTCCAGCTTTGCACTGTAGGCGTTTTACCGGTATGGGTTTCATCGATCCGCAGGCCACCTGACATTCAAAAAACAACGTAAAATTCGCCCTGCGGATCGAAGCCTATAGTTAGACAACCTACCAAGACTTGGTACAATACGTCAGTTAGCGTCAAATACATCGACGTGTTTTTGGGATATCCGAATCATAGGGGATGATGGAACGCCATGGAAAGACCGCTTCCCGATGCAAGGAATTTCATCGAGCAGATCATCATAGACGACCTCGAATCCGGCAGGGTCGACAGGGTAGCTACGCGGTTTCCACCAGAACCAAACGGTTACCTGCATATCGGTCACGCAAAGTCGATATGCCTGAACTTCGGACTCGCCGAAAAATTCGGCGGCACATGTAACCTCCGATTCGACGACACGAACCCGACCAAGGAAGAGGCTGAATATGTGGAAGCCATAAAAGAAGATGTCCTCTGGCTGGGGTTCAAATGGGCGAACCTTTGTTTTGCCTCTGATTATTTTGACCAGTTTTACGAGTGGGCTCTTGAGCTTATAAATGCCGGAAAGGCCTATGTCGACCACCAAAGCGCCGAAAAGATCCGGCTAAACCGCGGAACGCTGACCGAACCGGGCAAAGACTCGCCATACAGGAACCGATCGGTGGAGGAAAACCTTGAACTTTTCAAAAAAATGAAAAACGGAGAGTTCGAGGAAGGCGAATGCGTCCTGCGAGCCAAAATCGACATGTCTCATCCAAACCTCAACATGCGCGACCCGGTTTTGTACAGGATACTCAAAAAAAGCCACCACAACACGGGCGACAGATGGTGCATATATCCTATGTACGATTTCGCCCATGGGTACGAGGACGCCATCGAAGGCATAACCCATTCGATATGCACCCTGGAATTTCAGGATCATCGTCCTCTCTATGACTGGCTCCTAGATAACGTCAGCTTACCTCACAGACCCCGTCAGTACGAGTTTGCCAGGCTTAATCTTACGTACACGCTTATGAGCAAACGCAAGCTTCTTGAGTTGGTCAACAAAGGTTATGTCTCGGGATGGGACGATCCACGCATGCCTACGATTTGCGGTATCAGGAGGCGGGGCTTCACCCCTTCGTCGATCCGACGTTTCTGCGAGGAGATAGGCGTGTCAAAAACCAACAGCATGGTGGATATAGAATTCCTTCACCACTGCATCCGCGAGGAGCTCAACAAGACGGTCGACAGGGTCATGGCGGTCTTGAGGCCTCTCAAGGTGGTCATAGAAAACTATCCCGAGGGTCAGGTCGAAGAAATCGACGCCCTCAACAACCCCGAAGACCCTGACTCGCCCTGGCGAAAAGTTCCGTTCAGCAGGGAAATCTACATCGAACGGGACGATTTCATGGAGGATCCGCCGAAGAAGTTCTTTCGCCTCGCGCCGGGGAGGGAGGTCCGTCTGAAACACGCCTATTTCATTACTTGCAAGGAAGTAATCAAGGATGAAAAGGGGGAAGTCAAGGAACTTCGCTGCGTTTACGATCCAAAAACCAGAGGCGGCGACGCGCCTGACGGCCGTAAAGTCAAGGGCACCCTCCACTGGGTATCGGCTCCTCATGCGGTGAAAGCGGAAGTCAGGCTCTACGATCATCTTTTCACACTAAAAAACATGGAAGCCATTGAAGAGGGGAAAGACTATAAGGACTATCTCAACCCTGATTCCCTCGAGATCCTTGCCAATGTCCTCATCGAACCCTGCATGAGTGAAGCGGCTCCTTACACGAGAGTCCAGTTCCTCAGGCACGGCTATTTTTGCGTCGATCCGGACAGCGAGAAGGGAAGGCCCGTATTCAACCAGATAGTTTCCCTTAAGGATACCTGGGCGAAACTGCAAAAGACGTAAAGCTGGAAACGACAAAAACGGACATCAACCAGTCACATTACAATTTGCCGGGCTCGACGGAAAGCTCACAAAACGAGCTTCCATAAAGGAGCCCGGCTTTCTTTCCTGTTACGCAGCACCAATGACCAGAGTTTCGACAAGTACATTTTGAATGACCGCACTGTTCAGATCGATTCGAGATCTACCAGGTGGATTTCCCCAAGGTCATCCTGAAATTCCGCCGCGAGCGTCTCATCTTCATTCCTCTCGATGGACAAAAAATGACGACATTCGGTAATTACATGGTAATGCCCGGTCCGCGAAGAAGCACAGGCCTCGACATGTTCCTTGCATAAAGGACAATCGAAGGAATAACACCCCTTGGCTATATCATCGAGTAAAACCGGCACTTCTTCCCCAAGATCATCGTTGAAATAGGCTATTTTTTCCATCCGGTCGTAACGGTCGAAATGAGAACACTCTACATCAGGCCCCGAATCCTCGGTATATTCGGCGGTGGCACCGCATACGGGGCATTCTATCTTCCAAAACCTCCTCATGTTCCCACCCCCTTAAAATTATTTTATCTTTTTGGGGGCACTTCTGCAATGTTTTCTAGTGCTGATGGTTTATTGGTTTTGCAGCCACTCCAGGTTCCCGGGATTTTTCAGGTGCTTATGACGCATCACCGGAATACCGAAAGCTTCACCCAATCGTCTGCAGGCATCCCTGAAAGGGCCCTTGACCCCTTCGTGAAAAACTACGGCTTTGAGCTTTCCCTTGATGCTTTTGGCGGCCGCTTCGAGCTTCCAGAAGTTTTCTTCTCTGTCGTAACCGCCGGAAACCAGCCACTGGTTGGGAAGAATATGAGAGATTCCAAAAGGGTACAGGCTGTTTTTGGCCGCTTCATTGAAGGCGCTCTCGAAGTGGACGCCTCCTACACAGAGAATCGGGGAAGGAGATTCTCCCTTTTGAAAAACACCCGCCAGCCCTTTTGTAAGGACTTCCACGGCGCGAGGATCCTCCCAGCTTTCCTCTGTACTGCCTATCTCTATGTCTACCATCGACAACGGCAAGTGTATAAGATCTTTTGGATCTTGCCCCTTGAAGGAACCCGTCCAATGGGTTCCTTCCGTCATGACTGCGAAATCCTCCAGATGTGCCTTTTTTCTTTCCGTTTCGAGCGAAAGCAGCAAATTCCTGAAGAAACCTGGTTCAGCAGGTGTAAAGATGCCCGCCTTTACGTCGCCAATGGTATGGAGTGTGAACACCCTGTCAGGTGCCTTTGCGCCTTCGTGCCAGTTGACCTCTCCGGCTATGTCGAAATCGAGAAAATGTTCCCGCAATGTCGGGAGATAGTGTCTGAATGCGTAACTGACCAGCTCTTTCTGGCGGCAAAAGCAAAGGCGGTTGCCTTCAGTATCCCGGTGCTGCAGAACGGGATAACCGTCGATACTGAATCCGGCTTCTTCCAGCGCAAATACAGTTTGAAGCCGCTCGAAAACGGATTTTGCAACGTGCTGATGAGGTTCTTCAACGCAAAAGAAAAAAACAGCTTGCCTGCATTTCGACATAGGGTCACCTCCAGCTTTTCTATCAAGTTTACACGCCACGGAAGCAAAGATACAAAATTAGCTGTTGACGATTCGTGAAAAAAGTTCTATCCTTCATCACAACACTTTTTGAGTGAATTTTGCTTATTGGCAGAGGCAGGAGAGCCGACGTGAGAAACACTTTTATCAGGATAAGCAGGTCCAACCCGTGCGTTCCGCCGTGTACCGGAAAGAATTGCCGCCGGAAAGGGTTGGTCGTGTCCTGATCGCAAAGTGGCTTTAGTAGCTCAAAGGGACTGAAAGGCCGCCGACTTCCGGGTCGGCGGCCTTTTTTTTATTCAAAAAAGGAGGGAAAAACAGATGAAGAAACTTGAAGACCTTCATATCAGCGTCATCGGAGCCGGCATCATAGGAGGAGCCCTGGCGGAAGCGCTTTCACCCTACTGCAAGGTAACGGCGACCAGGAGACAGATCGAACGGATTAACGGACTAGGCGAAAAAGGCATAACCTTGACCACCGACAATATCAAGGCCGCTTCGGACGCCGACATCATCATCATATCCGTCAAACCTTCGCAAGTCGTACCTGTACTTCAGGACATCGCCGAGGCTGCCCGGGGGAAAACGGTTATCTCTTTCGCCGCCGCTATTTCACTGGATATCATGCAAAAGGCAGCCCCGAAATGCCGCTTTGTTCGAGCCATGACCAACATCGCCGTTAAGGTCAGGAAAGGCTACACACTTTTCTCACCCGAAGAAAGAATCAACGTGAAGGAACTTGAACTTCTGGAAGGCATTTTGCTCAAGTTCGGAGAAATCCAGCGCGTGCAGGAACAATACCTGGACGTTCTGACCGCCATGTCGGGTTCAGGCCCTGCATATATTTTCACCGTCGTCGAGTCCATGGTTTATGGCGCATTGCGTGAGGGACTGCCACGAAAACTGGCACTTGAGGCTGCAGCTCACACGGCTATCGGAGCAGCCAGCCTGCTTCTTGAATCCGGAAAACACCCGGCCGAGCTCAAAGATATGGTACTGACACCTGGAGGAGTGACCATCGACGGCATATATGAACTTGAGGAAAGCCGCATCCGCACGGCATTCATGAAAGCCATCGGATCGGCATCCGCGCGGTCGCGGGTTCTGGCGGAAAAGGCACGCGAACAGGCTCGGGGGGAAATAGCCGAATAAACTGAACATCAGCCTCTACAGATCGTCAGGGCTCACGACGTTCAGCGATTCGTGAAACAGCAGATCATAGATGGTTTCATAAGATTTACGCAGGTTTTGCAATTTCTCGAGACTGAGAATCTTCAGGTGCAGTGGCAGTTCGCAGCAAGCCAGGGAAAGGGCCCACGGATCAAGCAGCCGCTGGATCGACTGGGCCTTTGCATCGGTTTCAGCTACCCACACGACCCAGTTGAGATTCTCCTGGTCTTCTGTGTCGAAATGTGTATAACCCGGAAGGTGCACATGACTGTAGTACAAAAGGAAAAGGCGAACAGAGGCTACCATGTCGACGAAATCATGGAGATTATCGTCCGTTGCTTCGGGCGGCATAAAACAAAACATGCGGTCTGCATTCAAAAACCCCCACAAGTCATTAGGAACTGGAGGGAAACTCGCATAATGGGGGAAATCATAGCGGCTCAAAAAGAGGAGATCGACGAAAAGACGACCTTTTGGAAACCCTTGCTCAGCAAACCACGACATCGTTTCCTCCAGGTCGGGAGGCTTTTTATCTCTGGCTCTCATTCCGCTGTACGGATACTTTTTCAGCATTGCACACACCATGGGATTGTCATAATAGCACCACAGGATCTTTCCTTCCCGTGAAAATTCCCAGGTCTCTTCCCTCTTAATGCCGGGATAAAAGGACATGCATACGTTGTGCTTGTACTCCTTCAGACTCCATCTACCGGTAAAGCTCCTGTCGAAGAGGATGTGAAATTTTGTGGTCCAGACGGCCTTGTCTTCGTCGATTTTTTCGCCTGGCAGGTTTAAAGGCACTCCACATTCGGCGGCATAATCCAAAAGAACCGATCGTCCCTTTTGGGTCAGACCGTAATTCCCCGATGGCGTTTGCTCGACCAGCCCTGCTTTAAAAAGTCGCTTCAGGGCACCTGGGTCTTCTCCCGCCAGATTCAGCAGGCTCTGATTCCAGTACGGGTTGTCCGCGTCGAAATAAAGAAGAGCCTTTTCCATGAAACAGTTCCTCCATTAAAGGGCTGGTAAAGGGCAGGAACCCGGATTCGACCTTGCGAGCGGGTCCCTGCTTTTACAGTAATTCTAGCCGTGTTCCTGCTGTAGGCCTTTCATCATGGACCAGCATGCCAGAATCATTACTACCGTAAAAGGTGCCGCCGCTGCGATCGACACGATTTGCAAATTCTTGAGCCCCCCGGTCATCAACAGGACAAAGGCCAGCGCGGCCTGGAGAAAACCCCATACCGCCATTTTCCCTTTCGGCGGGTTCAGGTCGCCCCTTGTGGAGAACATGGAAAGTACGAAGGTGGCGGAGTTAGCGGAGGTAATGAAAAAGGTTGAAATGAGCACTACCATGATGACCGACATGATTCCTCCCAGGAAATAATAGTCCTGACTTCCGCACTTTTCCCCCATATGGAAGATACCATAGAAGATAAACCCTTGCTATGACTTAAGTGTCTTGAGTGGGTTGCAAGAAATGCCCTTTGTAGTGCCTAATAATATTTA
>JAHDOX010000160.1 GCA_018434645.1 Synergistales bacterium
CCTCGTTCACCTCGGCGGCGTTTCCCACCCAGCGTCCCAAAGGCTGCTCCATGTTTGTCAAAACCGCCACGGCATCGTAGCCTGAACGGGTCGAAAGGTCCACGAGCATCCCGGCAAGTTCCAGGGCTCGCTCTTTAGTATCCATAAAAGCACCGGCACCGAATTTGACGTCGAACACGAACCGCCTGGCGCCTCCGGCGATCTTTTTGCTGAGAATACTGCTCGTTATGAGGGGAATGGAAGGCACCGTAGCGGTGACATCCCTGAGCGAATAGAACTTGCCTTCCGCCGGAGCCAGGTCTTTTGAATGGCCGCTGACGGCGCATCCCGTCGATATCACCTGGTCGACGAAATCCTTGACCGAAAGTTCCGTCGACATGCCGGGAATCGCCGAAAGCTTGTCCACCGTTCCGCCTGTAAATCCCAGCCCCTTGCCGCTCAATTTTGCCACTTTCGCCCCGCAGGCCGCGGCCAGGGGCACCACCACCAGAGTAGTCTTGTCCCCCACGCCCCCGGTGCTGTGCTTGTCCACCGGAAGCAGCCCTTCGGGGAAACGGACCGTCTTTCCCGAATGGGCCAGAGCCAGGGTAAAGGCCTCGAGCTCTTCCTGCGAAAGCCCGTTGAAAAAGACGGCCATAAGCCACGCCGCAACCTGATAGTCAGGAAGCTCGCCTGCGTTGTATGCTTTTACGAAAGCCTCCATCGATTCGGCCGGGACCTTTTCCCTGTCCCTTTTGGCCTCGAGAAAGGGGAGCATCTCAAACATCTTTTGACACCGCCTCCGGGATAAAACGTTCAAGGAGCGGCACGAGGCGCCCCGAGGTCTCCTCCATTGCATGGAGAACCTCTTCATGGGTCAGGGGTTGTTCCGTCATCCCCGCAGCGTAATTGGCCACGCAGGAAAACACGCACACTTTCATCCCCATGTGTCCGGCGACTATAACCTCGGGCACTGTGGACATTCCCACCACGTCGGCTCCCATGGCTCTTGCCATTCTTATCTCGGCGGGCGTCTCGAAGGATGGTCCGGCAAAGGCTATGTAAACCCCGCGGCGGAGTTGTATTCCCAAAAAAGAAGCGCATTTTTCGGCTTTTTCCATGAGAACGGCATCATAAACGGAAGTCATGTCGGGAAACCTGGGCCCCCAGGATTCTTCGTTGGCTCCCCTGAGCGGGTTGACGCCCATGAAATTGATATGGTCGTGAACGAGGACAATGTCTTTCGGCCGGAAACCGTGGTTAATGCCACCGGACGCGTTGGTCGCTATATAATTTGTGACGCCCCACTCGCCCAGCACCCTGACGGGAAAGGTCACCTCATCCATGTCGTACCCTTCGTAATAATGCAGCCTTCCCTGGAGGACAGCCACCAAAACCCCATTCACCCTGCCCGCAAGAAGCCTTCCCCTGTGGCCCGGGGCCGTGGAAACCGCCCAACGGGGGATTTCGGCATAAGGGATCGACAGAGCGTCTTCCATGCCCTCGGCAAAACCTCCCAGCCCGGAACCTAACACAACGGCCGCTCGTGGGACCTCCGGAATCTTTCCCCGCAGAAAAGCTGCCGCCTCCTGGGCGCGCTCTTTAATGTTCATATCGGGTTCCCCTTTCGTCGTTCATGCCCGGGGATGAGTGCGGTCGTATACATCCCTCAGTTCGAGATCGAAATGAGTGTACCGTTCGGTTGTGGCGATGGACGCATGTCCCAAAATCTCCTGCAGGGTCCTGAGGTCCATGCCGCGCCTCAGCAGGTGGGTCGCAAAGGAGTGCCTCAGTATGTGGGGATGAAGCCTGGAAAGAGGGATACCGGCAATACGACCCCTTTTGCGGATGATTCTCCATACGTCTTCCCTCCGCAGGTTTTTCCCGGACCTGGAGAGGAAGACACGGTCCGAAAGACCCCTGTCGAGAGCGGGTCGTCCCTTTTCCAGGTAGCTGCGCAACCTGTTTCTTGCCTCGCCCAGAAAGGGGACCACCCTCTCCTTGTCGCCTTTGCCAAGTGGCCGGATCAGACCTCCAGCCATGTCCACGTCCTGCAGGCGCAGACCGGCAAGCTCCCCGGCTCTCAGGCCACAACCGTAACCTGTTTCCAGGACGGCGCGATCTCTCAGATCCAGAGGGTCCTCACCCATGCTGGCCTCGAAAAGACGCCTTATCTCCCCTTCGCTTAAAATCCTTGGAAGGCTCTTTCCCTTTTCCGGGAGGGGGCAGTCGAAAACCCCCTTTTCCAGGATGCCTTCTTCCACCAAAAAGACCCCCCAGGACCTCAGGGCGGCGGCATGTCTTTGAACCGTGGAGGAGCTGTACCCGGCCTCTGTGAGGCTTTTAATGAAAGAAGCCGCAGCGACGGCTTCGGGCGGCACAAGGGGCAGATTTCGCTCCCGGCAAAATCCGCCCCACCGGAGAAGGTCCGCACCGTAGGCCTTGACGGTGTTTTCGCTGCAGCCTCTTTCATATCTCAGGTATTTCCTGAATTCCGGCAAAAGCAGTTCGTCTTCCGGACTCACTCATTGCCTCCGTGCTCATGATGAAGATACCAGCAAAGCGCCGCAATCGTCTTGGCGTCGCGGATCATCCCGCTTCCGAGATAATCGCGAAGGCTTTCGGGGTCTATGCGCTCCACCGCAATGTCTTCGTCGTAATCCTGTTCCAGCGGAGCATATTTGAGCCGCCGTGCCGAAAACAGGACGATCATTTCCGTAGAGAACCCGGGAGAAGTATAAAACCTCAGAACCTCCTCGAGGTCCAGCGGTTCGTAGCCTGTCTCCTCCCTGAGCTCCCTGGCGGCGGTCTCACGTACAGTCTCGCCCGGTTCTGTTATGCCTGCCGGAATTTCCAGCAGGGTCTCGGCTACGGCGTACCGTTCCTGTTTTACAAGCAGTATCCTGCCGTCGGGGTCGGTGGCCAATACGGCCACCGCAGGTGCGTGTTCCACCACTTCGCGAAGGGCTTTTTTGCCCGACGGCAGGACGACGTTATCCACCTTGAGGTTTATTATCCGTCCCTTGTAAAGGACGTTGCTTGAAATCTTTCGTTCTCCGCCCATTTCCGGCTAACGTCCCAGAATTTTTCTGGCTATTTCCCGGCCTTTCTCGTAGGCTTCGAGATTCATGGACAAAAACTGGGGTTTTCTCTTTCCCAGTTTTTCCTTGACAGTTTCCCTGCAGACGTCCACCGAGACGAGGTCCGTGGCTTCCACCAGTGCCCCGAGGGCTACGATGTTGGCCACCTTTTCGCTGCCCAGTTCAAGCGCCGTGGTGTGACAAGGCACCGGCAGCACGGTGATATCCGTCCTGGGGTCGGGATACTCCAGCAGGTCGGAATTGTAAATCAGCGTACCTCCGGGTTTCAGGGTACCGATAAATTTTTCAAGGGACGGTTTGTTCATTATGACGGCAGCATCGGCCTCGGCCACGACGGGGGATGCAATTTCCTCGTCGCTGATGACTACGCCGCAGTTTGCCGTTCCGCCCCGCATCTCCGGCCCGTAGGAAGGTATCCACGTCACGTGCCGTCCTTCGCTAATCGCCGTATAGGCTACAAGCTGTCCCAGAACCATGATGCCCTGGCCGCCGAAACCGGCAGCGATCAGACCTCTTTGAAATTTCGCCATTCCGGTTCGCCTCCTTATTCGAAATCCTTGTACACGCCGAGGGGATAGTAGGGAACCATGGTCTCCAGCGTCCATTTGAAGGACTGGACCGGCTGCATCCCCCAGTTCGTGGGACAATTGGACAGCACCTCGACGAAAGAGTAGCCTTTCCCTTCGATCTGATACTGGAAGGCCTTCTTTATTGCCTTTTTCGCCGCTATTACATATTTCGGCTCGGCCACCGTCACCCGCTCGATGTAAGCGGGCGTTTCGAGCGTCGACAAAAGTTCGCACATGCGCATGGGGTACCCCGCGAGTTCCGGGTCTCTTCCATAGGGACAGGTGGTCGCCTTCTGGCCGATGAGCGTCGTCGGGGCCATCTGTCCTCCCGTCATGCCGTAAATGGCATTGTTTATGAAAATTGTGGTAAATTTCTCACCCCTGTTCGCGGCATGAACGATTTCCGCCATCCCTATGGAGGCCAGGTCACCGTCTCCCTGGTAGGTGAAGACGACCCTGTCGGGCCTGGTGCGCTTGAGCCCCGTCGCCAGGGCCGGAGCCCTTCCATGGGCCGCCTCGCAATAGTCGGTGTCCACGTAGTCGTACATCATGGCGGCGCACCCGACGGGCGCGATGCCTATGGTCTTGTCCTTGATTTCCAGCTCGTCGATTACCTCGCAAAGGAGCCTGTGGGTGATACCATGCCCGCATCCTGGGCAGTAATGGGTATGTACGTCTTTCATCCAGGCCTTCGGACGTTCGTAAATCCTGGTTTCCTTCATGACAGTCATCCCCCCGTCTACAGCAATTCCCTTAGTTTTTCCTCGATTTCTTTTACCGAGGGAGAGATACCGCCGCAACGCCCGTAGAAGGACACGGGAGCACGGTCACAAACCGCCGCCTGGACGTCCTCGAGCATCTGTCCCGTGTTCATTTCGACCACGAGCACGTGCCTGGCCTTTTCGGAGAGCTGCCTTATCCTTTCCTTAGGGAAGGGATAAAGCGTGACAGGCCTTATCATGCCTACCTTGACGCCCTCGTCCCTCAGGTTCGCTATGGCGGAACGGGCTATCCTGGCGGTCGTTCCGAAAGCGGCGATCAGATATTCCGCGTCTTCCGTGCAATATTCCTCAAAACGCACTTCTTTCTGCATTGCATCGTATTTCGCCTTGAGGTCCATGTTGTGCTTTTCGAGTTTTTCGGGGTCAAGGTAGAGGCTTCGCAAGACGCTCCGTTTTTCCCTCTTGTCCTTGTTGCCCAGCGCCCAGGGCGTCACGTCGGGAATGCCTTCGCTTTTGTGTTCGGAAATCTCCACGGCTTCCATCATCTGCCCCATAAAACCGTCGGCCAGGATCATCACGGGATTCCTGTAGGTCAATGCCAGGTCGAAGGCCAGCTGGGTCAGATCGACCGCTTCCTGAAGGGTGCTGGGAGCAAGGACGAGCAGCCTGTAATCGCCGTTGCCGCCGCCTTTGGTGGCCTGGAAATAGTCTCCCTGCGCGGGAAGGATGCCTCCAAGCCCAGGGCCGCCCCGCATTACGTTGACTACCACGGCCGGGATCTCGCATCCCGCTATATAGCTCAAACCCTCCGACATCAACGAAATTCCGGGACTGGAGGAAGTGGTCATGATCTTGGTACCCGTGGCTCCCCCTCCCATGACCATGTTGATGGCCGCAACCTCGCTCTCCGCCTGGACATAGGCCCCGCCTATGGCAGGGAGCCTGGCGGACATGTATTCGGGTATTTCGTTCTGGGGCGTGATCGGATAGCCGAAGAAATACTTGCAGCCGGCCTGAACGGCCGCCTCGGCTATCGCTTCCGTGCCTTTCATAAGTACTCTTGCCATTTCGCGTCACCTCCGGCCGTTTCTAGGAATTCTCCTCGATCTTGTAGACTTGTATAGCCGCATCCGGACACATGGTCGCGCACATCCTGCAGGCGATGCAGCCTTCCTTGTACTGTTCGACGGGTCTGTACCCCTTGCTGTTGATCTTGTCGGATATCCGCAAAACCTTGACAGGGCATGCCTCGACGCACAAGCCACAGCTTTTGCAAAAGCTCTCCAGCACGTCGATCCGTCCTTTTGCCATGAACCGTCCACTCCTCTCATTTATGGTATCGGCCCTGCGGGGCCGGTTGAATCCCGGTTTTTCAGGGACCTCGTTTTCAGGCCCAGTCGTATCCTTCTTCCCATGGAAGCAGCATTCGGCGCCGTAAAGGCCAAAGGGGCACATCGACCCGGCTTGCCAGGCTTTCGATCCGGTCGTGAAGGCCCGGCGGCACCGTGGCGTAAAGCAGTGGCAGTCCCACAGTCCGGGCGGCTTCCCGCGCCACGTCGATCCCCCACAAAAGGTCATCCTCGGTGGTCTCCGTCATCAGGTGGCTGTTGGCCAGCATGGCGCCGACTTTGAGCGTGCTGATTTGCTCCATGCGCTGTATCATCCGGACAATGCCTTCCTTGTCCGCCGTATTGGGCCTGAAGGCGTTGACTACCAGGACGAGCAGGTATCCGGCTTCCTCGATGAGGTCGGAAAACTGTTTCAGGGCCCTGACGCCGGAAGCGTCGCCACCTACATCAAGCAGGAGCTTTCCCTCGTTCTTGACGAGCGCACGTCCTACCTCGGGCGAAACCACTGGCATATCTGACCATTTGACGTTTTCCGGGGGAGTTATTACGGACAGGCCCTCCCTTTCCAGGGAGGTCTTGACTTGTCTTACACAAAAATAGGGGTTGATGATGTCCATGTCGGCTACGGTTACATCTTCCCCGATGCCGGCAAAACCGTAGGCGAGGTTTAATACCCACTCCGTCTTTCCTGACCCGAGGGCCCCGGTGACTGCCACGGTTTTGGGCCACGCGTACATTTTCACTAGCTCTTGCAAAGTTTCGGTAATCGGAATCACTTCAATAGGTCACCTTCTTTCAGGCCCGTTCCCCTGAGCCAGGCATCCCCGTCCATGCAGGCCTTTCCTTCGCTTTGGACCTGACGTAAAAAGACCGCCCCGAACGCGCAGGCAACAACGGGAAAGCCTTTCTCGATGCGGACGATCCTTCCCGGCTCTCCTCTGTCCTTTGCTGTTTCGGTCCTCCAGATTTTCAAACGCTTTCCTCGGTATGTTACGTAAGCACCGGGGGCGGGGTTAAGGGCCCTGACGGTATCATGTACCTTGCGGGCGGGGCGCTCCCAGCTCAAATGGGCCTCTTCTTTTCTTATCTTCCGGGCGTAGGTCGCCTTTTTGTGGTCCTGCATGCTGAATGTAAGCGCGCCTCTTTGAATCAATTCTAAAGCATTTATAAAGATACGGCTACCGCGTAACGCCAAAAGCTCGAGCATTTCGCCGGCCGTTGCGTCCCCGGGAATGGGGAGTTCTTCCTGCATGGCTATAGGCCCGGCATCCATTTCCTCGACCAGTCGAAAGACCGTCACACCCGTTTTCGTTTCGCCTTCCATGATGGCCCGTTGCACCGGTGCGGCCCCACGGTATTCAGGAAGCAGCGACGGATGGATGTTCAGGCACCCGACGGGTTCGAGAGAAAGATAGGGTTCTTTAACGATCTGGCCGAAATCCACGACAAGTATTAACCCGGGCGGGTCCTCCTCAAAGCGCCTCAACAGGTCGGAGTCGGTATTGACGTCACGCGAACGAACCACGGCAAGCCCCTCGGCTACGGCCGTTCTTTCCACCGGAGACGGCCTGGACTTAAGGCCGCGGCCGGACCTTTCCGGAGTAACTGTCACGACAAGGTCTACGGGGACCCTTTCAGCGATTTCCTTAAGGCAGACCGATCCGAAGGGGCCCGTTCCGAAAAACCAGATCCTCAAGGTCCCGGTCATCCCCTTCGTCGATTTTTCTGAAGTTTCCGCTTTACCATCTGACGTTTGATGGGCGAGAGGCGGTCGAAGAAAAGCCGTCCCTGAAGATGGTCTATCTCGTGGCCCAGCGCCCGGGCCATGAACCCCTCCTCTTCTATGCGATAGGTGTTTCCCTCTTCATCCTGGGCTTCTACCACTATGCGAGTGGGTCTGGCGACTTCTTCGTAAACTCCCGGGGCGCTCAGGCACCCCTCTTCGCGTATGTCCTTTCCTTCCGAGGAGACGACCCGCGGATTTATCAGCACGTACCTTTTGCCCTGCCACTGGACCACGGCGATCTGCCTGTCTACTCCCACCTGGGGCGCAGCAAGACCCACGCCGTCATTTTCCTTCATGGTCTCCCACATGTCCTCCAGGAAGGCTTTCAGTTTTTCGTCGAACCTTTCCACCGGTTTCGCCGCTTCGCGAAGTATGGAGTCAGGGTATTCACGTATGGGCAGAACAGTCATTTACATCGCTCCATAAAAAGCCTCAAGCCGATGCGCGGGAAGTTTGCCCCCGGCCTGAGGCCCCTGTTTTTATTCTTCCCTGTTTACTGCTTCGCTCCAGATGTCACCAATGGTAACAACGGGCTGTTCGTTGTCGGAAAACTGGTTACGCTGCTGCTGCTGTTTAGGTGAGTCGCCCTTTTTGCGCTGTTTCGTCTCGCTGCGGGTCTTTTTGTGTTCTTCTTCCTCGATGGCGCTTATGCTGAGCCTGATGCGCCTTTCCACAGGCTTGATCTCCAGCACGCGCGCTTCTACTTCCTGCCCTTCCTCAAGGACGTCAGCCGGTTTTTCCACGTGCTTGCGGCTCAACTGCGACACGTGTATGAGCCCTTCGACGCCTTCCTCGAGTTCTACAAAAGCCCCGAAATCGGTGAGGCGGACCACCTTGACGGGATAGTCCTGTTTTACGGCATATTTTTCCTCCACGTTTTCCCAGGGGTCGTTGAGTTGCTTGTAGCCGAGGCTTATCCTGTTGTTCTCTTCGTCGATTCCGAGGATCTTGACGTCGACCTGCTGGCCCTTCCTCAGGACCTCCCTGGGATGTTTGATCCGCTGCCAGCTGATGTCCCCGATATGAATAAGCCCTTCCACCCCGGGCTCAAGCTCTACGAAGGCGCCGAAATCGGTCAGGTTGGTGACCCGCCCCGAGACGACGTCTCCTTCGTTCCACTTGGTCCGTACGCTCTCCCAAGGATCGGGCAAAAGCTGTTTGATACTCAGTGAAATCCTGTCACGCTCGCGATCTATGCCGATAACCTTGACAGTCACCTTGTCACCCCTGGAGACGACATCCCGGGGCCTGACATTGCGCTGCCAGGATAATTCGCTGTTGTGAACGAGGCCCTCTATGGGACCGAGGTTAACGAAAACGCCGAAGGAAGTTATGGTCGTGACCATTCCTTCCGTGACGTCGCCCTCGCTGGTGTTTTCGTAGAATGCGTTCCTCTGTCCGGCGAGTTCTTCCTCGAGAATGGCCCTTCGGGAAAGGACCAGGCGCCGTTTCCTTCTATCCATCTCGATGACCTTCGCGTCGAAGGTCTCTTCGACAAGCCTTGAAGGGTTGATGCCCCTTCCCTCTTCGGCAAGGTGGGAAATGGGGATGAAACCTTCTATGCCGTGGCAGTCCACGATAAGACCGCCTTTTACCTTCCTGAGGCCTCGTACCTGCACCACGCCGCTGTCACCGGCCGCTTTTTCTATTTCGCCCCACCTGTCATCGAACTCGCTGCGCCACCGGCTGAGAAGCAACTGGGTATCCTCGCCCTGCTTGAAAGACACCACCTGCACCCTTACGCTGTCGCCGATTTCGGGCATCTCCTTTTTCTCGACCAAGACCCTGTGGGACCATTCGCGACGGGGCAGAAACCCCTCACACTTGTATCCCACGTCGACCAGCCAGCCGTCGTCGGAAGCGTCCACTATCGTTCCGTCGTAGACCTTGCCGCGCCGCATTTCCTCAACTTCGTACTTTTCGAGGATATCCTCCATGGTTTCCATGGTTTCTTCCTCTTCGACCTTCGCCTCAAGGGCCTCCCCGGCCAGGGGCTGTTCTGTCTGCTGCCGGTTTTCGGTGCTTTCGTTCTTTTGTTCTTCCGTCATCATTTACCTTCCATCCTCCTTGACGCCCTGCGTTGTTGCAAGCATCCGTATTAGGTCCTGAATGAGCCTGTCCGGAGTGCTTGCTCCGGCGGCTATTCCGATTTTGCCTTTTCCTTGCAACCACCTCCAGTCGATTTCTCTCGCCTGTTCTATCCACAGGGTCCGCTCGTTCAGGCTTCGCGCTATATCGAAAAGCTTGCCCGTGTTTGCGCTGTTTCTGCCGCCGATGACAATCATACCATCCACTTCCGGCGCGACTTTCTCGACGGCATTTTGCCTCTTGACGGTGGCACCACAAATCGTATTGTAAATTCTGATTTCCTTTCCGACAAACACCGCTTTCGACGCGAGGTCCGAAAGATCGCCGGGACGCTGCGTCGTCTGGCTCACGATGCCGATGCGGGAGCCTTCCAGGTAGCGTGGAAGGTTTCCGCCCGGGGGCACCACGACAGATTTCCCCTCGGCCGAAGCCGCTATGGCTTCGACTTCGGGATGAAGGGCATCCCCCAAAACAACCACTTCGTAACCCTCAGCAGCCAGGAGGGCGGCCTTTTCCTGTACGTTGAGGACAAAGGGACAGGTACCGTCCACCAGCCGGGAATTGCGCTCTTTAAGCAGGTTTTTCTTCTCTTCGGGCAGACCGTGGGCCCTTATGAAGACCACCGAGTTTTCCGGTATTTCCTCGACGCTTTCCGCTATCACCAGGCCCAGGCCCTTGAGCCTGGCCGTCTCCTGGGGATTGTGGATGGGTTCGCCGATGCAATACACGCGGCCCTTTTCCCCCAGGGCCCTTTCCAGCTTCTGTAGGGCCAGCCTGACTCCAAAGCAAAAACCCGAGGGTTTTGCCTTTACGATTAAGGGAGCCTTGTCCCCTTCAACTGGTTTTCCCAAAGGAACATCACTTGCCTTGTTATTTCGTCGGTTTCCGAACGGCTAACATCATACCACAGAGCCGGGACAAACTTTCTGAACCAGGTCATCTGCCGTCTCGCGAAGGCCCTGGTGGCTTTTATGTCCCTTTCGAGGGCTTCCTCGAGGGATATCTCCCCCCTGTGATACATGACGAGCTCCCTGTAGCCGAACCCCTGGAGGGCGGGACAGGTTTCGTCGTAACCCATTTCAAGAAGCCCTTTCACCTCGTCAGCGAAGCCCGAGGCAAACTGAGCGGCGGCCCGCCGGGCTATCCTTTCCCGCAGGCTTTCCCGGCATCGGTACAACCCCAGGTACAATGGACGCAGGGACGTATCCTTTTTCGGCCCGGCCTCGTACCATGAGGAAACCGGGCGGCCCGAGAGACGAAAGACCTCCAGTGCCCTCAAAACCCTCCGCCTGTCGTTTGGATGAATCCGCGCCGCCGCCAGGGGGTCGACGGATTCGAGCTCTTCGTACAGAGCCTTGGCGCCGCCGCTTTCCCACGCCCTTTCCATGGCCCGCCCGAGGTCCCTGTCCCTTGGTATTTCATCGGTGAGTATACCTTCAAAAAGGGCCTGGTAATAAAAGGGGGTGCCGCCCACCAGAAGGGGCGTCCTGCCCCTCCGAAGTATTTCCCCTATCGCCGAAAGGGCGGCCTCTACGAAATCGGCCGCAGAAAATACGCGGTCGGGATCGCAAAAATCTATCAAGTGATGAGGAATTTCCTTCCTGATTGTTTCCGAAACCTTGTCGGTTCCGATGTCGAGGTGGCGGTATACCTGCCTCGAATCTACGGAGACGACCTCGCAATCGAGGCACCTGGCAATCTCGAGGCTTAAGTCCGTCTTGCCCGCGGCGGTGGGGCCTATGATGCATAATATCCTGTGGGGGAAATCCATTTCATTCCCTCCCGAAAAGGCGATCGAACCGCGCCGAGTCGAAGGTAACGAAGGTGGGACGCCCGTGGGGGCACGCCCCGGGGTTCTCGCAGGCCAAAAGGTCCCGCCAGAGCCTGAGAGCCTCCTGTTCGTCGATTTTTTCTCCCAGTTTTACGGCCCTTTTGCATGCCAAAAGCGCCCAGCGGGCACTCATCCGAGGTTCTGTTTTTGTCCCCCCCGATTCCTGGAGCGCTTCGACGGCCGTCCTCAGGGTTTCAACCGGACCCAGGCCCAAATCGGCGGATACGGCAGGTACCGCCTCAAGCCGCGCCTGTCCTCCTCTTTCGGTCACCGAAAAGCCATGGATTTTCAAGGCCCCGGCGTACTCGGCAACCGCGTCGGACAACGTGGGCGGCAGGGCGACGGGAACGGAAAGGCCCTGGCTTTTTCCCTTTTCACCGACTATGCGGGAAAGAACCTGCTCATAGAGAATGCGTTCGTGAGCCGCATGGGGGTCGACGATTACCAGGTCCCCGTTGTTTTCGTAAAGCAGGTAGCCTTTTTTGATCATGCCCAGGTAACGGACGCCGTCTTCTGCCTGTTTCGGGGGGGAGCTTACCCTGGTAAAAAGCGACCCGCCCTGCAAAGAAACCTCCGGCCGGGTTCGGGCTTTGCCCGCCAATCCGGCATCAAGCGGTGGAGATGGAATTTGCCACGATGAATTTCCCCTGAAGGACGTACGCACCTCGCCCGCCGAAGCCGTCACGAGCAACTCCGCCGTCGCCCGGACGGCCTGGAATATTTCACCACTGTCCTTGAAGCGCACTTCTGCCTTGGCTGGATGTATATTCACATCCACAAATCCGGGTGGCACCTCTATCAGCAAAAACCACGACCCCGACGCTTTAGCCCCCAGGGAAGAAAGGGCGGCCCTGATCATGGGGTCGGTAACGCGCCTTCTGTTCACAAAGACGGTGGACGTCAACCTGCCCTCCGTGGAACGGGGCTGCCAGAAGGCCTCCACGACCATGTCGCCGGTCCGTGTCTTTTTGAAATGTATCGCCGGGTCGTTCCCCCATTGTTCCCCCAGAAGCTCCCTGCGTTCCCTTACGCCTGCAGTGGAGTAAACCGCCCTGCCGTCGCAGGCAAGGTAAAATTCCACCTCAGGCCAGGCCACTGCGTAGTCCCTCAAAAGGCGACTCACCTTGCGGGTTTCGCCGGCGGCCTGTTTCAAAAACTTTTTGCGGGCCGGAAGATTGAAAAAAAGGTCGTCTGCCTGGACCCTGGTCCCCTTCTCGACGGGAATCTCCAGGTGGGCCTCTATGGTTCCAGCGGTGCACCTGAGCAGACCTCCACTGCGGCTTCCTTCGGCGAGGCTTCGTATCTCCAGACGGCTCACGGCGGCCAGGCTGGCAAGGGCTTCTCCCCGGTAGCCGAGGGTGCCTATTTTCTCCAGATCGTCGGCACCTGAGATCTTGCTCGTGGCAAAACGCTCCACCGCCAGGGGCAGTTCCTCGAAGGGTATGCCATGTCCGTCGTCCTCGACGACGATCCGGGCCTTCCCTCCCTGCCTCAGGCTTACCCGTACGGTCCGCGCAGAGGCGTCGAGGGCGTTTTCCAAAAGCTCCTTGACGACGCTGGCCGGGTTTTCTATAACCTCGCCGGCGGCTATGCGGCTCGATACGCTTTCGTCCAGTCGCCTTATGCTTTTTTTCATTTTTCTTCCAGTACCTCCCTGGCCCTCTCTTTAAGGACATACAAAAGCTCGAGGGCCTCCAGGGGCGTCATACCGTCGGGCTCCGCGGCTGCCAGTTCCCTCAGTATATCTTCGGCTCCGGTACGAAAAAGCCTCAGCTGGCCGAAGTCCGAGTCCCGACTGGAGGATTTTGCCGGTTTGCCCTGCTCCGGGGGCCCCCCTATGCCGCCTTCTGCCTCGAAGCGCCTCAAAAGCTCCTGGGACCTTCTGACTACGGCATCGGGCACGCCTGCAAGGCGTGCCACCTCTATCCCGTATGAACGGTCCGCCGGAGATTCCTTAAGCCTGTAAAGGAAAAGCACTCCCCGGTCCGTTTCTTCTACGCTGAAACTAAGGTTGAAAACCCCCGGCATTTTTTCCGCCAGGGCCGAAAGCTCGTGGTAGTGGGTGGCGAAAAGGACCTTGGCCATGCCCTCGGCGGCGGAATGAAGATATTCCATCACCGCCCAGGCGATGCTAACGCCGTCGTAGGTGGACGTGCCTCGTCCAATCTCGTCCAGTATGACCAGACTCCTTGGAGTCACGTTATGCAGTATGTTTGCAGTTTCGACCATCTCCACCATAAAGGTGCTTTTACCCCTGGCGAGTTCGTCTCTCGCCCCTATCCTGGAGAAAATCCTGTCCACCGTCCCGAGCCTGGCGAAAGAGGCGGGGACGAAGCTCCCGGCCTGGGCCATAACGACCAAAAGCGCAGCAGCCCTGAGGTAGGTGGACTTTCCGGCCATGTTGGGTCCGGTCACGACGGCCATTCGCCTTGTCTCCGAATCGAGCAGTATGTCGTTGGGCGTATAGGGAGCGTCGTCGAGCATTATTTCCACCACCGGGTGCCTGGCGTCTTTGAAATCGAGGACGTAGCTCCTGTCTACCGACGGCCTTTTGTAACCCCTTCCCAGGGCGACGGCAGCGTAAGAGGCTAAAACGTCCAGTGCGGCCAAAGAAGACGAGATATCCTGTATGATGGCTGTTTTATCAAGGACTTTCCTGCAAAGCTCCGCATAGAGCTCTTCCTCCCGAACCCTTATGTCCGCGTCGTTGGAAAGCATTTTCTCTTCGAATTCCTTCAGTTCGCCCGTTATGAAACGCTCGGCCCCCACCAGCGTCTGCTTCCTCACGTACTCCGGCGGGACCTGGTCCAGGTTAGACCGGCTGACCTCCAGGTAATAACCGAAAACCTTGTTAAAGCCGAGCTTCAGGTTTTTTATCCCCGTCTTGCGCCGCTCGCCCTCCAGCATTTCATCGAGAAGCTGTTTCGCCCTTTCCTTGAGGCCCCGAAGCTCGTCCAGCTTCGCATCGTAGCCCTTCCTGATGACGTTGCCTTCCCTGAGGACCCTGGGGAGTTCGTCGGCAAGGGCCGCCGCCAGCTCCCGGGCAAGGTCCCCGGGATCCGCTACAAAGCCCCAGGGCTCGGGGAGTGGAAGACGCGAAAGCACGTCCCGCAAGAGTGGGAGGGCCGACAGGGTATCCCTGATTACGCCGAGGTCGCGGGGCGCCGCAAGACGCATGCCCATCCTCGCCACCGCACGCTCCGCGTCACCGCAGGCCGAAAGGGCCCCTCTCAGGGCACGCAGCTCCTCAGGCCGTTCAGTCAGGACCTTCACGGCTTCGTGCCGTGACGATATCTCCTCGGGGTCTACCAAAGGGTGAAGCAGCCAACGCCTCAAAAGACGCCGCCCCATGGACGTCCGGCAATCGTCGAGAACGCCCGCAAGCGACATGGAGTCGCTTTCGGCTATCTCCAGGTTGACCTGGGTGGCGCGGTCCATATAAAGGTATGCTCCCCCCCGCAGGGGGAAAATTCTCCGGACGTGCCCCGCTGCACCGAACTGGGTCTGGCTGAGGTAATCAAATACCACCCAGGCGCAACCGCACACGGGACTGCCCTTTTCCAGACCGAACCCCTCCAGGGTGGCCACTTTCCATGCCTCACAGAGCCTGCGCGAAGCCTCCGTCGGTTCAAAGGCATCCGGGTCGGCTTCAACCAGCGACGCCCTGAAGGCCTGCCTGAGGGCCGACTTTTCGGAAGGGGGCATGTTCCTCGGAACGAGAAGCTCCATTGGGTCGAAGGCCGCCAGTTCCGCCATGGCCTGTTCCCTGGGCATGGAACCCGCCTCTATGCGGCCCGTGCCGGAACTCAAAAGGGCGATGCAGGCGTCGTCGCCGGAAACGGTAAAGGCGGCCAGCCTTCCCTCCACGGGCGAGTCGGAGGGGACGAAGGTGCCGGGGGTTATGACCCTGATGACCTCCCTGTCGACCAGGTTCCTGCCGTCGGGCTCGGTCACCTGCTCGCAAATGGCCACCTTGTGCCCCTTTTGCACAAGCCGGGCGATGTAGCTTTCCGCCGAATGCCAGGGTACTCCGGCCATGGGGATTTCCCGGTTCGGGTCCCTGGAGGTGAGGGCTATGTCCAGGATACGGGAAGCCTTCCTGGCGTCGTCGAAGAAGAGTTCGTAAAAGTCGCCCATCCTGAAAAAAAGGAGGCAATCCGGGTAGGCTCTCTTCCACTTAGCGTATTGCCGGAGCATGGGCGTCTCCTTCACGCCTTCGGGAATGGTCATCCCGGTGATCCCTCCTTTCTCAGGAAATCGAGATAGTCCTGGAGCAATATGGAAGCCGCCACCATGTCCACACGGCTTTTCCGGCCCTTCCTGCTCACGTCTCCTTCCAGGAGCGCCCGATCGGCCCTCACCGTGGTGAAACGCTCGTCCCAGGCCGTGACCTTGAGGTCGGGGTACCTCTCGGCCAGCTCCCGCCTCGTGCTTTCGGCCCTTTCCGCTTCGGGTCCGGCGATACCGCTGGTCCTGGTGGGCATCCCCACTACGATGACGCTCACCTTGTACTTTTTCACTAGAGCGTCCAACTCGCTCATCCAGTCGCCTTCGGCCTTCAAAACGGCGACCCCCTGCGCGAAGGAACCCAGGGGGTCGCTGACGGCTACTCCAATGCGTCTGGTGCCCATGTCCAGGCCGAGATAACGCTTCATCGCCTGATCTGTTCGCTCACAATCTCCGGGATGCGCCTCAAGGCTTCTTCGAGCCCCTCGGCGTTTTTTGCCCCCGCAGAAGCTATGTCCGGCCTTCCGCCACCGCCGCCGCCGAGCATCCTTGCCGCCTCCCTGGCGAGCATGCCCGCGTGGACCCCGGCTTCCCTGGCCCGCTCGTCCGCCATGACGGTAAAGGTGACCTCATTTCCCGACACCGACGCCAGACACGACACGACGGGGCTTTTTCTCTGGCGAATGTGGTCTCCCGCCTGACGCAGGACCTCCTGGGGGGTCTTTTCGAAAACACCGGTGACCACGTGTACGCCCCCAACCTCCACGGCCTCTTCGAGCAGTTCGTCCGCTTTCGCCAGCGCCGCGCCCAAAGCCAGCCGCTCGTTTTCGGTCTTGAGGGCCTTTCTCTCCTCGAGGAGGGACTGGAGTTTTTCCTCTATTTCGGTCTCGCCCGCTCCCATCTTTTCCGCAAGTCGGGTGACCAAAGACGTCTGTTCCTGGAAAAGCGAAAAGGCGGCCGCGTGAGCGAAGGCCGTTATCCGCCTCAGGCCGGACCCGATGCCTTCTTCTTTTACGATCTTGACGAGTCCTATATCGCCGGTGGCATCCACGTGGGTGCCGCCGCAAAGTTCGACACTGTACCCCGGGATTTTGATCACCCTCACGACGGCCCCGTACTTTTCGTCGAAAAGGGCCTTTGCCCCCAGTTTTTTGGCTTCATTCATGTCGGTGAAAAAAACCTGCAGAGGGATATTGTCGGTTACGGTCTCAAAGATTATCCCCTCTACCGCCTCGATTTCCTCAGGGCTCAAAGGCTTTACGTGGGTAAAGTCGAAGCGCAAAAAGTCGGGCGTGACAAGAGAGCCCGCCTGCCTTACGTGGTCGCCGAGGACCCGGATGAGCGCCTCGTGCAGAAGGTGCGTGGCTGTGTGATGGGCCTTTATCCTTCTGCGGCGCCTGCCGTCCACGACCGCCCTTACACCGGCGCCGGTTTCAAGCCGCCCCGAGAGGACCTTAACGCGATGGACGGGCAGATCCTCCGTGCCCGGCCAGGTGTCGGTTACAAGCGCCTCCCCGCCTTCCCAGGTGATCTTTCCGATGTCTCCCACCTGGCCTCCCTTCTCGGCGTAAAAGGGCGTTTTAACCAGGATCGCCTCCCCCTCGGTCCCTTCGTCCAGGTACCGCGTCCTGGCACCGTCAGAAATAAGGGCTACGACGGCAGTTTCTGTTTCTTCCTCGGTGTAGCCCACGAAATCGGAAGACCCCGTTTCCTCAAGAATTTTCTCGTAGAGGCTTTTGTCAGAGGCTCCTTCGTGGCGCTTGCCCGCAGTGCGCGCCCGCTCGCGTTGCCGTTCCATGGCCTTTTCGAACCCTTCGCGGTCGACGGAAATGCCGGCTTCCCTGCATATTTCCTCGGTCAGCTCGAAGGGGAACCCGTAGGTGTCGTACAGCTCAAAGGCCAACCCGCCGTCCAGTGTTTCGGCCTTCTTCCGCCTCAGCGAATCGATCTCGGCTTCAAGGAGGCTGGTCCCCTGTTCCAGCGTACGGCCGAAACGCCGCTCCTCCTGCTCCACCACCTGCAGGATCAGGCTTTCGTTTTCCACGAGTTCCCTGTAGGGGTCGGCCATGATTTCATTAAGGGTCGGCATGAGGTCCGACAAAAAGGGCCTGTCAATACCCGTCATTCGACCATAGCGCACGGCCCTGCGCAGGATCCTCCTGAGGACGTACCCGCGCCCCTCGTTGGAGGGCAGTACGCCGTCGGCGATCATGAATGCGACGGCCCGGAAGTGATCCGATATGACGCGAAGCGCCATGTCGCCCTCGGAAGTGGCCCCGTAACGGATGCCCAGGGAGGCGGCGGCCCTGTCGATCAGGGGGCGGAAAAGGTCCGTCCCGAAAACGCCTTCCACCTGCTGGACCACCGATGCGAGCCTTTCCAGGCCCATGCCGGTGTCTATGTTCTTTTTTGGAAGGGGCTCCATGGTCCCGTCCTCGTATCGGTTGAACTGCATGAAGACCAGGTTCCATATCTCCAGGTAGCGGTCGCAATCGCAGCCTACGTCGCAATCGGGCCTTCCGCAGGAAAAGGCCGGGCCCTGGTCGTAGATCAGTTCCGAACAGGGGCCGCAGGGGCCCACCGGGCCCACGGACCAGAAGTTGTCTTCCTCCCCTAAACGGTAGATCCGGTTTTCGGGAACGCCCACGGTCTTGTTCCATATCTCGAAGGCCTCGTCGTCGTCCTTGTAAATGGTCGGATAAAGCCTGTCGGGGTCAAGGCCTATTACCTCCGTCAAAAATTCCCAGGCGAAAGGGGCCGCCCCGGCCTTGAAATAGTCTCCGAAGCTGAAGTTTCCGAGCATCTCGAAAAAGGTATGATGACGGGCAGTGCGTCCCACGTTGTCTATGTCGTTGGTCCTGACGCATTTTTGCGACGTGACCGCCCTGGACATCTCGGGCTTCTTCTGCCCCAGGAAATAGGGCTTGAAGGGCACCATCCCGGCGATGGTAAAAAGTATGGTGGGATCATCGGGAACAAGGGAAAAACTTGGGAAACGCCTGTGTCCCCTGCTCTCGAAGAAAGACAGAAAAAGTTCCCTGAGTTCCTTCCCGCTTCTGTATTTCATGAGCACTGCTCCCTTCAGCGAAAAGTCACACCGGCAGCGGCCGGCAGACCCCCGGTTTTTCGAAATTTCGTATGAAAGCGATTATATCATCCACGGCCTTGTGCCCGAAGGCAAAGATCCGTCCTCGCCCTTCTGACCTTTTCGCCGATGCCTGACGCGTCGAGGGTTGGATATTCACCATTTCTGTAAACCCACTTCCCCGCCACCATGGTGCCGCAAACGTCGGCGCTGCTTCCCGCATAGACCAGAAACTGCGCAAGGGTAGCAGGTTCGTGGCCCACATAGTGGGGCTGGTCCAGGTCGACCAGCACAACGTCGGCGTTCCACCCCTCCAGGATGCGCCCGCACCTTTGGAAGCCGAGCGCCTTCGCTCCGTCGAAGGTGGCCATCCTGAGAACCTCACGGGCAGTGCAGCACGTCGGGTCGAGCCTCACACCCTTGTTCAGCAACGCCGCAAGCCGCATCTCCTCCCAGACGTCGAGCCTGTTGTTGCTGGCGGCGCCGTCGGTACCCAGGGCCACGGGAAGTCCTCCGGCCAAAAAGTCCGGCACGGGGGCTATCCCGCTTCCCAGCTTGAGGTTGCTCGAAGGGTTGTGGGCTATGGTGACGCTCGATCCGGTGATTTTTCGGGCCTCCCGTGCCCCGAGCCAGACGCAGTGCGCCAGAATCGCCGAAGGGGCGTCCAGAATGCCCGATTTCTCGAGAAAGGACACGGGATCGAGCCCGAGGTTTTCCTCAAGGTGCGTTCGTTCCCAGGAAGCCTCGAGAAAGTGGGTGTGAACGCCCATTCCCCTGTCTCTGGCCGCGCCCACGACTTCCCTGTAAAAGCCCAATGGCACCGTGTAAGGGGCATGGGGGCCAAGCTGAACCGTTACTAGGTCCTCCCCGTCGAAACGGTCCGCCAGGCGGAGGCCCTCCGAAAGGGACGCCTCGTTTTCACCGATTATCCCCCGCGACAGGCCGCACCGTACGCCGGCCTCGAGGGCCTTCTTTCCCACCTCTTCCATCTCGAAGTACATGTCGGCAAAACAGGTGGTCCCCGTTTTGACCATCTCCAAAATGGCCGAAGCCGTGCCCAGGGCTATGTCTTCCGGCGAAAGACAGGCCTCGACGGGCCAGATCCTTTCCTCGAGCCACTGCTTCAGGGGTTTTTCCTCGCCCAGCCCTCTCAGGAGGGTCATGGCGGCGTGGGTATGACCGTTTACGAAACCCGGTATCAGCGCCTTGGTCCCGCCGCAGTGGACAACCTCGGCGCCTTCGGCGTCACCTTCCGACACGGAGCCCAGGCTTTTTATGACGCCGCCGTCTACCAGCAAGTCGCCCCTTCCGGCACGGGCCATGAAGCCGTCAAGATAAAACACATCCCTGAAAAGGGTTTTCACGACATGTCATCCTTTCCTTCGGGCGAATCGGGCCTTCGACAGGCCTTCATTCCTGCCAGGAATTCATATAGTCTTTCTGCTCCGGTGTCAGTTCCTCGAGCTTCACTCCCATGGTCTGAAGCTTCCTTGTCACCACGGCCCTGTCTATTTCGGGAGGGACGGCGTGCAGGCCCGCATCGAGGCGGTTTTGCGCCACGTAAATGGCGGAAAGGAGCTGTATGGAAAAACTCAGGTCCATTATCTCGATGGGATGTCCGTCGGCGGCGGCCAGGTTCACGAGCCGCCCTTCGGCCAAAAGATGGATCCTGCGTCCGTCCGGCGTGACGTAGGTCCTTATGTTGGGACGGACTTCCCTGACTTCCGCGGCAAGACTTTCCAAGTCGGGCCTTGAAATCTCCACGTCGAAGTGGCCCGCGTTTCCGAGGATGGCACCGTCTTTCATTACGGCGAAATGCTCCTTCCGGATCACCTGCCTGTTTCCCGTCAGGGTGAGGAAGATATCCCCGACCGGTGCCGCCTCGGCCATGGACATGACGGAATGGCCGTCCATGACGGCCTCGAAGGCCCTGTGGGGGTCCACCTCCACGACGATGACCTTGGCCCCCATTCCGGAGGCCCTCATGGCGACACCCCTGCCGCACCAGCCGTAGCCGGCGACGACCACGTTCTTTCCGGCGACCAGCGAGTTGGTGGTGCGCATGAGACCGTCCATAACGGACTGTCCAGTCCCGTAGCGGTTGTCGAAAAGATACTTGCTTGCCGCGTCGTTGACGGCGATGACGGCAAAGGCGAGCTTCCCTTCCCTTTCCATGGCCCTAAGCCGCTTGACGCCCGTAGTGGTCTCCTCGGCGCCCCCCCCTGACGTCGTGAAGGAGCTCGCGTCTTGAGGTATGCAGCATGGCGACCATGTCGGCGCCGTCGTCGATCACGATGTCGGGCCCTATATCAAGCGCCCGTGAGAGGTTTTCACAATACTCACGGTCGGTCATTCCCCGGCGGCTGTAGACTTTGACCCCGAGCCTGACCAGGGCCGCGCAGACGTCG
>JAHDOX010000128.1 GCA_018434645.1 Synergistales bacterium
GCATAGGTCGTTCCCCAGCGCGGACGCGAGCGCTTTTCGTCTCTTTCCGAGTCCCAGCTGCGTTCAAGATGTGTGTAGACACTCAGGTCCTCGTTCAGGGCATATTCCATAGAAAGGTAGGACTCAAGGTCTTCTTCCTTCCAGTAGATGGCCTTCCAGCGGGCCGTGAAAGGATAAGCCCCGAAGGTGCTCCCCCACATGGCGCCGACTCCCTTGTCGCTGTCGTAGAGAATGGTAGGAACAAGGGGCGACGTCGGCTGCTTTTCCCTAAGGTCTATGATGTAATCAAAAGGATAGGTCAAGATATAATGTTCTTCCAGGTAGAGCCTGGGCTTTTGTACGATAGCCCGATAACCCGGCATAACCACTATCTTCCTGGAAACCAGGCTGTAATGTGAAGGCTCTTCAGGGCAGCTAGTGAGCGCCGTATCCTGCCAGCGGTAGACCCGTTCTCCCTCGATCACATCCTCCCTTACGGGTGAGCGAAGCCATTTTTCCTCGTCGAGACTCGAAACCTGTATCGTCTGGACCGTTCCTTCGTTGGCGTAGACGTACCCGCGTTCAGCAGGATATTTCCCGTAGGCGTCATGGAGCTCGCCCTTTCCGGATGTCATGTCGAAAAAAAGGCTGGATCCTTTCAGCTCCTGGGCGCCTTGTATCAAGACAACTTGCGAATCGCCGGAACCTGTAGCCTCCACGGTGTTTTCCATGGTCTTGTAGACCACCCTGTCGGCGTAAACGCGGATATCCTTGTACCTTAATCGAACGTTCCCTTCAGCGTAGGCTACGTCTTCTTTCTGCTCGTAGACTACTTCGTCTCCTTCCAGTATGACCTCGGAGGCATGGGCTTCGCTCAATGCGAGAGCCGCAAAGAGGATTATGGTAAAAAGAAGCACGCAAGAGCGGTTTTTCAGCGTTCCGGTCTTTTCCATGACACGGTAACTCCCTTTTCCAGAATCATTTCGCCACCGGGGCGGATAGTTCCGGTATTGCCCCTGACATCAACGGTTTCATTCCAGAGGTGAAGGCCATCAGGGAAAAACCAGGCCTCTTTCTCGCCGTCCCAGCGTGCAAGCGGAGCCTTCCAGAAAACAGGTGTCGGCTGGTCCTCCGAACTACCCGAAGGATTAACAAGTTCTATTTTCCCGGCGTCATGGGTTACCGTACCCTCCGGCGCTTTCATCAGCCAGATTTTTCCGTCCCTGGTGGTGAGAACTACATCGATCGATTCGAGCCGGTTCAGGCTTTCGTAGCGCTCCGCCCTTTCGGAGTGAAGCACCCATACGTCGCCTGAAACCTCGCGCTCCAGGTCAATCCCCCGCAGAACGACTTCAGGCGTTCCGTATTCCCTGTGCCCTCCCTCATCCATGCCCATATCCCTGTATATCAGCACTCCCCACAATAGAGCCAGAAATACTAACGTCACCGCCAGCAATTTTCCCCTATTCATAAGGGCGTGGTTCCTCCATTTTCAACGGGCTGATAGCTGCTGCATGACAAGACATGCCATGCGGCTAGAGTTTGTAATCGATCAGGGCTGAAAGTCCCACCTGCTGGACGCGACGGAACTGTTTCAGGGGGTTGGTGGAATCGATAGGAATAAGGACCTCGACCCTGAACCTGTCCCTGAATTTCAATGCCAGCTGGGCCACGGCCTTCGTCCTCTCTACCGCTTCCTCCGGCCCCGAAACCTGGGCCGCCCCTATGGCGGTACCGCTTCCAACGGTGAGGATGGGAACCACTTTCGTGGACTCCTCGGACCCTACCCCCCGATTGAAGGTCACGGTGTTGATGAAATCGTTCAGCGGTTCCGCCAGGGCCCCTACGAGGAAACCTCCGCCGACTACGCCTATCAGGTCTTTAAGCTCAAAGGCAAGGGCTCCTCCGGTGGCTAAGAATATACCAAAAACGCCTAGAGCTATAGTCTTGCGCATTTTTTTCATCATTTTAGTTCCTCCCAGTCATCGCCGATGTCTTCTGAAACACCGTCCTCGGAATCGGTGTAGGAACCGGCCTGCAACCCATCGGTGCCGGACTGCACCTTTTTCAGCATTCCTTCGGGCACAGGGAAAGCCCGTACGGTCATCTCTTTCGCTGTTTCAAGATAGATGGGCATCCCGGCCGGGATATCCCTGGCGTCACCCCTGACGAAAAAGCCGCCGATAAGTCCGGCAGGGCCGAGTGCTGCAACCCCGACCAGGCTCGTGCCAATAGCAGCCGCCACTGTCTCGTCGCTTTCCGCCTTGGTTACCGAGGCGTCTCCCAAAAAGACCGGTATCGTTTCGGACCCCAGTGGATCGAGGTATTCGAAGGCAAAGGTCATCTCCGAAGGCCGGCCGAAACTCTGGGGCTGTTTTACCGATTCTATCTTCGCGAATACAAGGCTCCCTTTCGGAGCCACCAGGTAGCCGTCGACGATGAGGTTTTCCTCGAGCTTGAGCTGGAATTCGTCCCCTTTTTTGGCCGTCGCCGGCTTGATGGTGTCGACAAAGGAGACCTTGAAAACATAATTCGCCGGAAGCACGATCTCCGCCCAACTCACCTGATCGGGAAAAAGCAGGGATATAATGCGTTCAAGACGCATTGCAAGGGGCTTGTCTTCCGTCGCGGCTCCTTCCAGCACCCTTTCAAGCTGTGAAATGCGGGTGCTTACAGGCTTTTGGGAATACACCTCGTGGCCTATAGACCATTCGCACACGCCAAGCTTGAAAACCATGGGAGGCTGGCCGAGGCTTCCCTCGATGATAAAGCTTTCAAGCCCGTTCAGTCGTTCCGAAAGGCTGCCCGGAAGTTCGCGACCGAAAAGATCCTTTTCGACACGGGCCAGACGCTCCACTAAACCTCCCGAAGCCTCTCTGCCATAAAGCGCAATTTCTATCTTCTGCTGGGTTACCACGGGAGGAGTGCCCAAATCCTGGGCAAAGGCACCAGTCGGGCAGGCCAAAACCATAAACGCCAGAAACAAAAGTACACACTTTTTCATTGAAGTTCGCCTCCTCGTTTCAAGATCCGTGTTTCATGGCCGAGGCCAAAAAGGCCGTGAAAAGGGGATGGGGGCGCACCGGTCTGGAACGAAACTCCGGATGAAACTGAACACCTACGAACCAGGGATGGTCCTCCAGTTCGACTATTTCCACCAGGTCCCGGCCGGGGCATATCCCCGCCGTCTTCAGACCTGCATCGCCGAGGCGCTTTCTGTAATCGTTATTGAATTCGTAACGGTGCCTGTGACGTTCCTGAATCAGGTGCGTACCATAGGCTTCCCGTACCCTGGTACCTTCCATCAGTTCGCAAGGGTAAAGACCCAGCCGCATGGTGCCTCCCTTGTCGGTCACTTTCTTCTGTTCGTCCATCAGGTGAATCACCGGGTTCGGGGTTCCGGGGTCGAACTCCAGGCTGTTGGCCGCCGCTATACCACATACGTTGCGCGCGAATTCCACTACCGCTATCTGCATGCCCATGCAAAGGCCAAAGTAGGGTATTTTCTTTTCCCTGGCGTATCTTGCCGCCTCCATCTTTCCCTCGGTGCCCCTGGAACCGAACCCGCCCGGTACAAGTATACCCTGCACACCCTCCAGCATATTTTCGACGCCCTGTCTTTCAACTTCCTCGGCCTCGACATGGCGGAGGCGGATACCGCACCCGAGTCCCGTCGCGGCGTGGGTAAGCGCCTCCACAACGCTGAGGTAGGCATCCTTGTGGCTGACGTACTTACCAACCATGGCTATTTCTATTTCTCTTTCGGGGTTGGAGTAGGCTTCCACGAAATCCCGCCAGTCGGAAATTTCGGGTTCCTCGTGGTCCGAAAGACCGAGCAGCTCCATGACGAGGCTGTCGAAGTTTTGTTCGCAAAGTTGCAGGGGTACTTCGTAAATGGTGGACGCGTCCACCGCCTGTATAACGGCCTTTTTCGGGACGCTGCAGAAAAGGGCTATCTTGTCCCGTATGTCGCTGCCCAAAGGACTGCTGGAACGGCACA
>JAHDOX010000134.1 GCA_018434645.1 Synergistales bacterium
ATCGGAGGCATATTCCAACAATTGAGAGCCTCCAGGCGGAATTTGCCGCCTCAACAGCAGGTTATATGTGACTACATATTGAATAATTACCAGCAGGCCGCGTTCCTGACTGCGGAAGAACTTGCAAAAGCGACGGGAACTAGCCCGGCAACAGTGCTCAGAACCGCAACCGGCCTGGGTTACCGCAGCTTCGCGGCTGTTAAAGAAGAATTGCAGAAAGTCCTCTATACCTCAAGTATTCCGCCCCTTGACAGGCTACGTGACACTTTCGCCGGAGTTTCGGAAAACAACGTGCTGGATGCCGTGATAGAGGAAAACATCCAGAATCTTAGGGGGATGAAAAGTACACACCTTGCGGAAAGGTTTCCTAAGGCCGTGGAACTTTTGGGTAACGCTAGAAGGATTTACATCATAGGTCTTCGGTCGACAAAAGGAGTGGCGCTGTATCTTCATGCGCTTCTCCAGCAGTTTCTCTCCGACATTTTCCTCGTCGATTCCACTGGTACGGACACGATGCTTGATGTTCTCATGGACATGAATAAGCAAGATGTCCTTGTGGCGCTGATGGCAGGGAGTCCCCACTACACGAAACGCACCATTTCATGCGTGCAGTTTGCGCATGAAAACGGCATTTCCACTGTCCTCATCACCAATAGCCTCGCGAGCGTTGCAGCGCCACTGGCAACAGAACTGCTTCTTGCCCCCCAAAATACCAGCCATTACAGTTCAGTCTCGCTCATGACCATTTGTGATGCCCTTGTGGCGGCCCTCGGTGCAGGCAAAATCGATGTTGCACGGAAGAAGATTGACAAGCTCGCGAAGCTTCTCATACAATACGATATCTCTATCTAGTCCGCCTTACTCGAGCCAGCGGTCGAGGTTCTGCAGGTACCTGTGACGCAACATGGCTGCTACCGGCCCGGGAGTACCTTTCCCGATGGTCTGCCTTCCGATCCTCGTAACTGGCAAGATTTCCTTTACGCTTCCCGTTATGAAAAACTCCTGCGCCTCGGCGAGCTCCTCGAGCCGGGGACAGCGTTCTTCCACCTCGAAACCGGATTCCAGGGCTACTTCTATGGTCATGCTTCTCATCGTCCCATCGAGGACGCGGTCCAGGGGTGCCGTTATGATCCGGCCGTCTTTCACCATGAAAGCGTTGCTGTGCGAGGATTCAGTGATCTCCCCGCCGGGACAGTAGAGGATCTCCAGCGCGTCCGGGTCCTGCCTTAGTGGAAGGTAGCCCTGCATGTAGTTTATGCTCTTGAGAAAGGACAAGGGGCGTTCCATATCGACGGGAACCAGGGCCGCGCCTTTTGTGTAGAGTTTTTGTGGCGGCGGGTTCAATGGTTCGAAGAAAACGAAGAACCTCGGCTTCGGAAAGGTTCCTTCCCGTATTTCATCTCCCCCGGTAATGTAAGGTCTGGCACGACGACTGTCGCCGCCGGTTTTCAAAAGCCCCTCCCGGATGATCTTTTCCATCTGGTCCAGGCTCATGGGAAGCGATATCCCGCACCTTTCCGCCGAGTCCCGGAGGCGCGCGAGGTGCCTCGACAGCGCCATGGGACGGCCCCCGTAGGTGCGGATGGTTTCAAAAACCCCGATGCCCCGCTGCACCGAAAGGTCCGTTACGGGGATACGGGCTTCGGTGACGGGGACGAAGGTTCCGTCGATATAACAAAAAGACATGCAGGTTCCTCCTTGAAAATTTCGAAGATGCCAGTGTGGAGTATACATCAACAGGGCCGCTGGCTGCACCCGTTATGGGCCTTTTCTTGCCGGCCAGGTCTTTCAACGGGGTGTTCTGCAATTTTTTTCACGAATATGTATAATGAGTATGCCATCACGTACTTCAGCATTTATCTTGACTAAAAGTTCCGGATAATCGTAAAACCCGTGTTATATGCAGTCCCCTTTAGAGAATTTTTCTTTTATACTCGTGTCGTCCGGCACAAGCGGCGCGTGCTTTTGTTGTTTTTTGTGCTTTTCGCGAATACGGAGGAATGTGAAGACCGGTCGGCTTGCTAAAGTCCGCATCCTTGATCTGACTGAACGGGGAGGAGAGACGATGCCTTTTCAGGTGCTGGTGATTAACCCGGGGTCGACGAGCACAAAAATAGCCTGGTTTGTCGACGATAACAAACTCTGGCAGGAAACGGTATCCCATGATCCGAAGGAAATAGGGGCCTTCCCCAGTGTCGCGGCCCAATACGAGTACCGTCTGAAGACCATTGAAAAGATAGTTTCAAAGAAAGGTTCCGACCTGGATGCCCTTTCGGCCGTGGTGGGGCGCGGTGGAATCCTGGAACCCATTCCTGGAGGTACCTACATCGTCGACGACCTCATGCTCGAGCATTTGCGGCGCGGGAAACCCTGGGAACACGCAGGGAATCTGGGCGGAATCATAGCTAGGACCATCGCCGAACCGAGAGGGATTCCTGCTTTTATAGTGGATCCTATCGCGGTGGACGAACTGGACGATATTTCCCGCGTTACGGGCCTTCCCGAACTGCCCAAGACCTCGCTTGCCCATACGCTGAACGTCAAGGCCACGGTAAGGATCGCGGCCAGGGACCTGGGTAAGGCCTGGGATGAACTCGACGTAATCGTAGCCCACCTCGGCGGCGGCATAACGGTCTGCGCCCACCGGAAGGGACGGATGGCAGACCTCAACAACGCCAATGAGTTCGGTCCATTTTCACCGGAGCGTGCGGGCGGGGTCCCGGCAGGGGATTTGGTGCGGCTTTGTTTCAGTGGCGAGCATACCCTGCAGGGTGTAAGACGTCGTCTCGTGGGCAAGGGAGGTCTGGTGGGATATCTCGGGACCAACGACGTTCGCGAGGTCAAAAAGCGCATCGAAGGCGGTGACGAATTCGCGGACCTCGTTTATCGAGCCATGGCATTTCAGATAGCAAAGGAGATAGCTTCCTATGCCGCCACCTTCAGTGGAAAGGTGGATGCCATACTTTTGACCGGCGGTGTCGCTCACGACAGTGACCTGGTCCAAATGGTACAGGAGCGTGTTCAGTGGATCGCACCGGTTTTGCTCTATCCGGGAGAAGACGAGATGAGAGCCTTGAACGAAGGAGCCCTGAGGGTGCTCCGGAAAGAGGAGGAGCCGAGGATATACGGAGAATCCATCAGGCAGGAGGCGTAACGTATGTCCTTTCGAAATCTCGATTTTCTGGTTGAAGAAAGCGTTTCAGGAAGCACCATGAGGCTGGCCGTCGCGGCGGCGCAGGATGTTGAAGTTCTCAAGGCCGTTCATGACGCGGCAAAAAGGGAAGTAGTCGAGCCCGTTCTTTTCGGTGACCTGCGGAAGATAGAGGCAATCGCGAAAGACCTGGGTATCGACTTGTCTCCTTTCGAACTCGTCGACGAAAGCGACGAGGCGGCCGCGGCGGAGAAGGCCGTAAAAAGCGTATCGTCAGGGGAATCGGATCTCCTGATGAAAGGTAACGTCAAGACGGCTACTTTGCTCAAGGCCATACTCAACAAGGAATGGGGTCTGAGGGCCGGTTCTCTCCTTTCGCACCTGTTCCTGTTTCATATCCCCAGGATGGGCAAGGTCTTCGGCATGACCGACGGGGGCATGACCATGTACCCCGACCTGAAGACGAAACAGGTGATAATCGAAAACGCAGTGGCCTGTTACAGGAGACTGGGAGTGGAATGCCCAAAGGTGGCGGTCCTTGCGGCCGTGGAGGTCGTGAACCCGGAAATGCCCTGTACCGTGGATGCCGCGGCGCTTACCCAGATGAACCGGCGAAAACAGATAAAAGACTGCATCGTCGACGGTCCGCTCGCGCTGGACAACGCCGTTAGCGAGGCTTCCGCCAGGCACAAGGGCATCGAATCGGAAGTTGCGGGCAGGGCCGACATCCTGATTGTTCCGGATATCGATGCCGGAAACATGATGGGCAAGGTAATGTCTTACATGGCAGGTGGTGTAGGGGCCGGGGTAATCCTGGGGGCCCGCTGCCCGGTGGTCCTGACGAGCCGGTTTGACACGGCGGCCACGAAACTGCATTCTATTGCACTGGGAGCACTTCTGGCAAAGCGCGGTTGACGGGATCGCAGCTAAAGGCTTTCCCCTGCTTTGCGGGGTTTTTATTAAATTACAGCCTGGCCTCAAAAGACGAGGCCGTAAAAACAGGATTTCAAGACAGGGAGGTACCATGAATGGAACAGATCAGGTCGCTTGAAGGACTTCTGAAGTACGCTAAGGAAGTGGGCCCAAAAAAGATTGCGGTGGCCCTCGCCGAAGACGCCGAAGTCATGGAAGCCGTCGAGAATGCGCGCAAGGAAGGTGTTGCAGAGGCCATTTTGGTGGGTGATGCC
>JAHDOX010000028.1 GCA_018434645.1 Synergistales bacterium
GAAGTCCTCTCTGATTTTCTGGGAGCGGATCATATAACCACCATGGAAATAAAGCGTGGTGAAATCGGTGAACTCCGTCGTGCAAAAAAGTCCGAAACGGATTTCGTCTTTGCACATGAAGATAGAGGCACAAAGCAGGAAAGCGGGTTTTAAAACCCGCTTTTTTGTTGTTCTCATGCAACAGCTGTTGAAAAGGGTATACTGTAAATAAACCAAATAATCCAAATAGTTCATTTTTGAACGGGGGGAGCACGAATGGGAGAAAGAAAGGACGACTTTTGTGTGAAATCGGAAATCGGACGACTGAAGAGAGTGATGCTTCACCGGCCAGGGAAAGAGCTTGCCCGCCTGACGATCGACAACAAGGACGAACTCCTTTTCGATGATATCCTATGGGTCGAGGAAGCCCAGAAGGAACACGATGCATTCGCCGACCTTCTTCGTGATAATGGGGCAGAAGTAGTTTATTTCAAGGATTGCCTGTCCTATATTCTCAAGGACAAGGAGATACGAAAAGAACTGCTCGATGACGTTCTTGCTATGGAAGCTTTGGATATACCTCTGTCCAAGGCCTTGGAGAAAGAGCTGTTGGAACTTCCCGCCGACGAGCTTTCAGAAATTCTCATAGCAGGCCTGACGAAGGGCGAGGCCTTGGAATTGCTGAAACCCTGTACGAGCCTTGTTCTGAACTCTATGGGTCTTTATGATTTTCTTATAAGACCACTTCCAAACCTGTACTTTCAGCGGGACCCCTTCAGCTTTGTCCAGGATGGTGTGATCATAAGCGCCATGAGCTTCGACGCCAGGAAGAAAGAGCCTCTCTATGGGAAATATATTTTTTTTTTTTTTTCTTACTTCAAGGAACTCAAGGTATTTTTCGGCGACAGGAGCAGGGATACCTATCCTTATCACATAGAGGGAGGAGATGTCCTCGTGCTTTCTGACGAGGTGGTCGCCATAGGAATAAGCCAAAGGACGGCCGCCGGAGCCGTACAGATAGTGGGCAACCGGCTTTCGCAAAACACCTCGGTCAGGACAGTTCTCGCCGTGGATATTCCAAAGGCGCGCTCCGCAATGCACCTTGACACGGTTTTTACCATGGTGGATCATGATGCTTTCACGGTGTATCCGGAAGCCAGAAAGACCGTAAGGATTTGGGAGCTACAGTACAGAGAAGACGGGTCGCTGTCGTCAATAAAGGAGCATAGGGACCTCGAGGTGTGTATAAAGAAAAGCTTGGGACTTGAAACCGTCAGGTTCATAGAAACCGGCGGAGGAGACCCCATCGCGGCAGCGAGAGACCAGTGGAACGACGGGACCAACACGCTTGCCATTGCGCCCGGAGTTGTGGTGACTTACAGGAGAAACGTAGCTTCCAACCGGGTTCTTCGTGAAAACGGCATAAAGGTGTATGAAATCAGGGGTGCCGAACTTGGAAGGGGACGTGGCGGCCCCCGATGTATGAGCATGCCTCTGGCAAGAGACTAGTCCGGTTTTCGATGAAAACCGGAATGTTCAAAAAACTATAAACTTGTAAAGGAGGATGTTAAAGTGGCAATCAATCTCAAGGGACGTCATTTCCTTACGCTGAGGGACTTCTCACCTCAGGAAATCCAGTATCTACTGGACCTTTCGGCATCATTGAAGTCCAAAAAGAGGGCGGGCATCCGGGGTAAAGCCCTGGAAGGCAAAAACATAGCACTTCTTTTCGAAAAACCGTCGACACGCACCAGGTGCGCTTTTACAGCAGCCTGCATAGACGAAGGAGGCCATGCCGAATATCTGGGGAAAAACGACATCCAGCTCGGGCACAAGGAGAGCGTGGCTGACACCGCAAGGGTGCTGGGAAGGATGTTCGACGGCATCCAGTTCCGCGGTTTTGAACAAAAGACCGTGGAAGAACTGGCGAGGTATGCCGGAGTCCCGGTATGGAACGGTCTTACGGATCTGTATCACCCGACACAGATTCTTGCCGATTTCCTGACGATCCAGGAGAATTTCGGAACCCTCAAGGGGATTCGCCTCGTTTACCTTGGTGACGGCCGAAATAACATAGCAAATTCACTGATGATCGGTTCCGCGAAGCTCGGACTGCATTTTGCCATCGCGTCCCCGAAAGCCCTTTTCCCGCAGAGTGAGCTGGTGAACGAGTGTAAAGCCCTTGCCGAGGAAACGAGAGGATCTATTTCTTTCTTTGAAGACCCGAAAGAAGCCGTAGAAGGTGCCCATGCCATATATACCGATGTCTGGGCCTCTATGGGTGAAGAAGACAAGCTGCAGGAGCGTATCGCCCTTCTCGAGCCTTACAGGGTAGACGCATCATTGATGGCTTCAACGGGACGGGATGATTCGATCTTCCTCCATTGTCTGCCCGCCGTCAAAGGTAACGAAGTAACCGAGGAAGTCTTCGAGTCGAGACAGTCAAAGGTATTCGATGAAGCGGAGAACAGACTGCATACCATAAAGGCGGTTATGGTTGCCACCATCGGAAATATTTGATACTATATAGGGGTATTTATTTCTGGGGGAGTGAATCGCATGCCTCAAGAGGGCGAACGTTTCTTTCGGTGCGTTATTTGCGGCCATGAATTCCGTCTTGAAAGCACTCAGACCGACTTGAAATGCCCGAAGTGCCGTTCGAGGGCTCTCGTTTTAATCGAGGGGGAATCGGTCGGCAAAAAAGGCGGTTGTGCGCCTTCGGGGTGAAGCATATAAATACCGCCCGTCGGGCGGCATTTCGACCCACAGGATAATTAGTTGATCCAACATTTGAAGATTTAAGGTGTACCTGGATAGTATGGTTCGGACGCTCAATCGCAAAAAACGGAACCTTACGCCTGACGGTGTCAAAGGCTGGGGTCGACTTCCCCAGCCTGCACTATCTTCAGACCAGAACGGTAAAGACCGGTTTAGTGGGATGTACGTTTTTGATACCTGAAATTCCTTCGACAAAACGCTTGACATCTTCCGAGGGGCCCCTGAGCAGTACCACTTCGAAACAATGGTCATGGTCGACGTGCACGTGGGTGGAACAGATGATAATGTGGCCGAAATCGTGTTGAAGAGCGGTGAGCTCCTGTGCGGTGTCGTGTGAATGATGATCGTAGGTGATAGTTACCGTACCGTAAATGCTTTCCGTTCCCTTTCCCCATACGGATTCAGCAATATAGTCTCTGATGAGGTTTCTAAGGGCATCCGACCTGTTCTTGTAGCCCGCGGACTCAATGCGGGAGTCGAATTCCTCAAGCAGTGATTCCGGAAGTGAGACCCCGAAGCGAGCCAGTCTTTCCACCGGTATTTTCCTCCTTTCATCGGTCCTTTCAAACCTTCAAATTTTGAAACGTAACACTCGGAAGCCCAAAGGGACGTTCCGAACTTTTTTGTCGGACCCATCCTGCTATTAACGAAAAGCCAGAAGTTCGCTTATTTCATCCAGAATGCCAGGTTCGTCGAGTACGGAGGCAAGATCCTGGTAGCGGGCAAAGGGCCTTGCCTGGATTATCCTTCTCGCGCGAGCTTTGCCGATTCCGGGAAGGGCCTCTATTTCCTCGACGCCGCATCGATTTATGTCGACAGGGCACGGGATTCCCGTTACGGAACGGCTTCCATGGTCCGTGACGACTACATCGATGACTTCGTATTCGGGTTCCGTCGACGTTATTATGCCGACCAAAAGGGGATAGCTTCCAAGAGGTCTGCCGAAGCACAAACGTCCCTGCCGTTCCTCGATTCTGACACGTTTGATAACAGTGCCGGTGGGGGCGACTCGTTTCAGCATTATAGGGTCGATTTCCTCCCTGACCCAGTTTTTCCATTTCATGAAGGCCTTTTTCCCCGCCTTCGAGGGATTTTCTTTCGAAAGACGTGCGAGGGCCGTCCTCGGGAAGATCATTGCCTGTCTTATGTTTATCCGTCTTACGGCAAGGTTCTCCTCGACCAGGCGTTTGAGAAAAAGCCTGTTCGCTTCGAAGGACCCCTTGTCCTCTCCCGCGAGGCCGGCCAGGAAATTAAGCCCCGGAAGAGCAGCGGGCAAACCCCTCTTCCTTTTGCGATGGCCTCCGGCGTCGTTGATGAGGCGTACAACACGAAGCGCGGCTTCGGTGTCCACCTTTAGATTGTTCAGCTTCATGACTTTCGGGTCGAGGCTTTCTATGCCCAAAGAAAGCACGTCACCTTCCGTGTTCCATCTGCATATTTCCTCAAGCGCCCCAAGGGACTCGTCTGGAAAGGCGGCAATGGTAAGGGGGTTGCAGTTGTCGGTATGCATCACTTCCAGACCGGGACAGGCACCTCGTACGCCGGCATAAAGTTCTTTAATTTTTGATGGCTCCGGGCGGATTCCACAGGGAGTATCGGTTCCGCCGTAGGAAAGGATGTTTGAACACCTCCCGAACCGGAAAGCGGTGATTCCCGAATCCGCCAGGGCTTTTGTTTCTTCTGCGATATCGGTGGTCGGACGTTCTTCGTAGGTTGAAAAAGCTCCTTCGGAACAAAAACTGCAGCGACCGTCTTTCCTGTCGCACCCGCGTGACAATTCCAGTTCGGCCACAAGCCATGGGTAAAAGGGATGAGATTTTACTACTTTAGCACCGTGTCGCGCCCACTGTCTTAATTCTTCGTAGGTTCTCGTCTTTTCCGGATGGAATTCGCCGGTTTTTAGAAAATGATCGAGAGCCGCTTCCGGATCTCTGGTGCACAAGCAGTCGACGCCCTCAACGACAAGGTCCAACGCCGTGCTTCCGCCTTTCAGGGTGTAACCGTGACGTATGGGGCCTCCTAAAAAAAGTGGTCCTTTCCGGGGCAACCCGCAAAGGTCTTTTAATTCGCTAAGGGTCAAAGGAGATCCTCCACGATAGCGCCCGGGCACGGTCAAGCCTGAAATTACGGTGATAATGTCCGCATCGGTCATGGCTTCCCGTTGGCAAGTGATGCGCCACTGGTCTGCCGTGAGATAACGCGTTTCAAAGCCGTTAGATTCCAGTACTCCAAAAGCATACCGGACATAGGGCGAAATGTAGGGTGGTACTCCGAAACAGGCAGGTTCATCGACATAACCATCCAGAAGAAGCGCTTTTTTTGTCACTTTCATCACCTGTAGGAAGTATATTCCGAAACATCAGCTGTGTTAGAATATCACGTGACGATAGAGCGGGAAACAGCAGATCTGGGGTTGATATTTATGAGGCCGTTGTACAGGGATAGGGATCCGGAAAGGCTTGCTAAAACCATACAGGAGTGGCTGAAAAAGAAAATAGAGGGCTCCGGCAGGCGCGGGGGAATTGTCGGGCTGAGCGGAGGTATAGACTCCGCCGTTGTGGCTGCTTTGCTAAAAAAAGTATGTGGTTTTCAGATGCTTGCGGTAATCATGCCTTGCCACAGCCAAGAGAATGACGTCAAAGACGCATACAAGGTGGCGGAATCGCTCGATTTCCCTCATATCCTCGTTGATCTGACGCCGGTATACGACGCGCTGGTGAAATCAGTTTCCTCGGCTGTAGATGACGATTTTGAAGTACTGCCTCTGGCGAACGCAAAACCCAGGTTGCGAATGACCACGCTGTACATGCTTGGACAACAGAGGCGCTATCTCGTCTGCGGAACCGGCAACAAGGCGGAACTGACAATAGGTTATTTCACCAAGCACGGCGATTCGGGAGTCGATGTGCTTCCCCTTGGAGACTTGCTCAAGCAAGAGGTAAGGGAGCTTGCCAGATACCTCGAAATACCCGAAGAGATCATAGCTAAACCGCCTTCGGCGGGGTTGTGGAAAGGGCAGACCGACGAAGGCGAAATCGGATTTTCATATGACTTGATTGATAAATATCTCGCAGGTGGCGACGTCCCAGTGGAAGTAAAGGATAAGATAGAAGAAATGAACCGCAGATCTTCCCACAAGAGGGACGTTCCTCCTGTCTGCGTAATTGATGACGACGACACGACACAGAGGTGGTAAGAAATGGCCGGACATTCGAAATGGGCTAACATAAAGCATCGGAAGGCTGCTCAGGATGCCAAAAAGGGAAGGGAATTCCAGAAGCACGTAAGAGCGATAATGGTCGCCGCTCGTGAGGGAGGAGGCGACCCTTCGATGAATATACGGTTGAAGGCTGCCATCGAAAGGGCGAAAGTGGTTAACCTGCCTGCCGATTCCATCGAGAAGGCAATAAAAAAGGGTACGGGAGATATCGAAGGTGTCCGTTACGAAGAAGTAGTTTACGAAGGATATGGAAACGGCGGCGTGGCTGTTCTCGTGGAGACTCTCACGGACAACAAAAACCGCACGGCTTCAGAGATACGACATCTCTTCAGCAAAAACGGAGGCTCTCTCGGTGAGGCTGGTTGTGTTTCCTGGATTTTCGAGCGCAAGGGTACCATTTTTGTAAAGGGAGAAGAACTTGACGAGGACGAACTGCTTTCTGTCTGCCTCGAAAGCGGTGCAGAGGACCTTATCCGCGAGGAAGGCGGTTTCACTGTCACGGCAGATCCTTCCCTTTTGTCAGAAGTAAGGGAGAAGCTGGAATCTTTGGGCTATTCCGTCGAAAGGGCGGAACTGGACATGATCCCCAAAACGCAGGTAACGGTTGGTTCCAGGGAAGAAGCAGAAAAGATACTCAAGTTTGTGGATGCCCTGGAAGACCACGATGACGTACAAAACGTTTACGCCAACTTCGATATCCCCGACGAAATCCTGGAAGAAATCTCAGGTTAAAACCATGACGCTATGCCTCGGTATCGACCCAGGCCTTGGAAGACTCGGTTTCGCAGTAGTGAAAAGTGACGGTTCTTACTACAAGGCGCTCGAGTACGGAGTAATCGAGACGAGGGCGCAAACGGCATTGCCCGAAAGACTTTCTTTTGTCTATTTAAAACTCGAGGAAATAATAAGAAACCGAAACCCCCAGCTTTTGACTGTGGAAAAACTTTTTTTCGGACGAAACAGGACAACGGCGGAGATGATCTTTCAGGCAAGGGGAGTAGTCCTTTTACTTGGGGCGCTTAACGGGCTGCGGGTGGCCGAGC
>JAHDOX010000119.1 GCA_018434645.1 Synergistales bacterium
ATTCCTGAAATATACACAAAACATGAGATGTATAACATGGCAGCTCACAAATGCCGGGCAACTTTTAAAAAAATCGACCAGAAATCAACAGGAATTACTGCAAGATATCATAGACTGTGGATTTGGGAGTACCTCAAGCCTTGCAATGTCCCGGTCGGCCATATATAATGTCCGGGCGAGGGCGACTAGCTCAGCGGGAGAGCGCTTCCCTCACACGGAAGAGGTCACAGGTTCGAAACCTGTGTCGCCCACCATATGCAAAAAAAAGGACGGGCCTTCGCGCCCGTCCTTTTTTAAACCAGTAGAGCAGCTGTAACTACAAACCACGGCGGATCATCTGCTCACGTTTTGGACCTACGCCGATGAAAACCACCGGCACTCCTGTCTCTTTCTCAATGAATTCCACGTATTTTCTGGCTTGCTCCGGCAGGGAATCGAAATTCTTGCAATTACTGGTGTCCTCTTCCCAGCCTTCAAATTCCTTGTATACAGGTTTTACCTTTTCCAGAAAAGAATAACCTCCTTTAAAATCTTCTACACGCTGCCCCTCATGGGAATAAGCGACGCAGACGGGAAGTTTCTTTTCTCCGGAAAGAACGTCGAGCTTCGTCAGGGCGATCCCCGTAAGGCCGTTGACCCTCACGGCATGTTTCAGGGCCACGAGATCAAGCCATCCGCATCTACGAGGGCGTCCCGTCGTAGCACCATACTCTCCTCCCCGTTCCCTGAGTCGGTTTGCCGATTCTTCATCGGCTTCCGTCGGGAAAGGACCCGAACCGACTCTGGTGCAGTAGGCTTTTGCCACTCCTGTCATGCGTGTGATTTGTACCGGGCCTATGCCGGCGCCGGTGCAACCCCCTCCTCCTATGGCATTCGAACTGGTCACGTAGGGGTACGTCCCGTGGTCCACGTCGAGGAGGGTTCCCTGTGCCCCTTCCAGAAGAACCGTACCCCCTGCCTCGATCGCCCTGTAAATTACCAGTGAACCGTCCCCGACATAGGGGGCGAGTTTCTCGCCCCAGGCTAGAGCCTGATCGTATATCTCGCCAAAAGAAAGGGGCGATTCCTCGTAAATCCGGGTCAAAAGCAAATTGTCATATTCAAGGTTGAAGGTCAGTTTTTCCCTGAGGACATCGGGTTCCAGAAGGTCCTCTACACGTATGCCACGCCTGGCTACCTTATCCATGTAACAGGGACCTATTCCCCTTCTCGTCGTTCCGATTCTTTTCCCGGTTCCTCGAAACCGTTCCTCCATGCCGTCTAGAACCTTGTGATAGGGCATTACCACATGGGCATTCCCGCTCAGAACGAGACGAGCCCTGTCCTTTCCTTTTCCCTGCAGGCCTTCAAGTTCCTCTATCAGTTGTTGCGGATCGACGACTACTCCGTTTCCGATCACGCAGGTCTTGCCAGGATAAAGCATTCCCGAAGGAAGCAGGTGGAATATATAGGTCTCGCCTTCTGCCATTACGGTATGACCCGCATTGGCACCACCCTGATACCGGACGACCACGTCGACCCTTGAAGCGACGGCGTCTACGACACGCCCTTTGCCTTCGTCACCCCATTGCGTTCCTATGATCGCCTCGACCTTGCCTTTCATCTGCTATTCCTCCCCAGCGCCGCGCAAAATCCTCGAAAGGTATTCGGGCACAGTGACAAATTCTACATCAGGTAGAGGTGATTCGTACAGCGCAAACAGAAACGGAATCGTTTCGGGCCTCGCATGACATATACCTATGGCTCCGCCGTTTTTTTTGGCAATACGCACAAGTTCATAAAAACGGCTCCACATGTAATCCGCATTGGCTTCGTGATCCAGGAAAATGCTGTTTTTCCCGGCCGGGATTCCCCAATCTCTTGCAACCTTGTAAGCGACTGAGCTGGAGCTCGTTCTGCTATCGACCAAAAGAAGGCCTTCGGCAGCTACTTCTTCTACGACGGCTTTCATAACTTCCGGGTCTGAGGTAGCCTTGGACCCGCGGTGGTTATTTAGCCCGGACGTTCCAGGGAGCGACCAAAGCGCATTCCGCACGACACGTCGAATATGGTCCCTGGGCATTCCCACACCTACGAGAAACCCTCCCTTCGGCGGATCTGTTTCCGCCTGCATAGGCAGATGGGTAAGAAAGGGAATCCCCGTCCGGCGGGCCAAATCCGCCGTCCAAAGACTATATGACTTGTAGGGGATTATCGCCCAGGTGACAGGGATGGGAAGCCGGGAAAGCCTCTCTGCTGCTTCGCGGGAATAGCCCAGATCGTCAATCAGAATGGCAACAGGGACCTTATCTTTCTTTTGCGAAACGGCAAGACCAGTCGCAGGTTTTAACAGCGCACCAGCAATTAGCAAAGACAACAAAAGACAAAGCATCATGCGCATTCCGGATTTTTTAGCCATTTTTTAGGTGCCTTTCACTGCCGGCTGTTCAGTTCTTTCAAGGCCCGCTGCAGTTGTTCGTCTTCTTGGCGATCCTTGCCGAATTCCCCGTCCACCTCAATATCAGGCGCGAGGCCGACCTTGTCTATGACGATTCCCGCCGGCGTATAGTATTTTGCTATGGTGACAAATATCCCCGACGAATCGGGAAGGCTGAAGAGCGTCTGTACCGAGCCTTTACCGAAGGTCTGTTTACCAACAAGCACAGCACGGTCGTGATCTTTCAAAGCACCGGCCAGAATCTCGGAAGCACTGGCGCTGCCTTCGTTTACAAGTACGACAGCAGGCAGATCCGTCTCGGCGCCTGAAGTCGCGAAAAGGACTTCGTTGGCCCTGTCGAAACGACCCCTGGTGCTGACGATAACCCCTTCTTCGAGAAACATGTCAGCGATATCCACGCAAACGGACAGCAGGCCGCCCGGGTTATTCCTTAAATCTATAACCAGGCCCTGTGCACCTTTGGATTCTACATCCCTCAAGGCATCCTGAAACTCCCATTCCGTCCTCTGGTTGAACTGGGAGATCCTCAGATAGCCTGTGTCTCCTATCATTTCGTGCCTGACCGTATGTATTTGTATATTTTCCCTCTTGATATCAAATTTCAGAAGCTGCTCCTCGC
>JAHDOX010000121.1 GCA_018434645.1 Synergistales bacterium
GGGTACGTTTGTGGTGTCGAGTCCTGTCCATGCGTGGGAGGTCATTTTGACCCGCAGAATCAGCAGTTGCTCGAACAGGTGGTCGACGCGGATTGTACAGCCTGGTCGATGAACTGTAGAAGAAGCGAAGAATATCAGCGTAGAGAACCGCCGTGGTACGGAACCGTACGCCCGGTGGTGTGAGAGGCCGGGGGAAGCAATTCCCCCGGCCTACTCGATTCGACTTGATTGCCGATTGAAACATTTTACTGGAAGCAGGGCGCTTTGCGCGCCCTGCCCCTGAATCCACAATTTTATCTTTTCGCGGCTTCTTTTTCTTCAATACGTCCTGTCGGCGTATGTATCTGTTTCAGGACCGAAATTGCCACTTCCAAAGCCCTCTTCCCGTCCATGATGCCCACGAGAGGCTGTCGTCCCTCCCGGACACAGGTAACGAAATGCTGCAACTCAAGCTTGAGCGGTTCCCTTTTGGCGAAAACCGGATGTTCTATGACCTCCATCAGGCTGCTTCCCTTTTCCCTTATGCATCGATGTATGGACACGTCCTGGGTTTCATAGTTCAGGGATATGAACCTTTCCGGTTCCATTATCTCAAGCTGGCGTAATCGCCGTTCCGAAACCCTGCTTACGAGGATGTGGGCCAGTGTCCCGTTTTCAAATGAAATCTGGGCCGTCGCCACGTCTTCAAGGGGGGATCTGATGGCACGTCCCATGGCCATTATGGAGGTAATCTCCGACGGTACCAAAGAAAGTATGATATCGATATCGTGGATCATCAAATCCAGCACCACACCGACGTCGTTAATTCGTGACGTGAAGGGGCCGATGCGTTTGGACTGAAGGAAAAGCGGGCTCTTTACTATGTTTCGGACATGCTGGACTGCGCTGTTGAACCGTTCGATATGCCCTACCTGGAGAACCAGGTTTCTCGACGCGGCAAGTTTCAGAAGGCTTTCCGCCTCTTCCACTGTGGAAGTTACAGGTTTTTCTATCAGGACATGGCACCCTGCCTCAAGGGACATCTTGGCAACTTCGTAATGATCAACGGTCGGCACTACTACACTTACGGCATTAGGACGGGCCGCCCTGAAAAATTTATCCAAATCGGAATAGTGTGGAACGCCCAACATCTCCCCTATTGATGCCGCCCTTTCTTCATTGATGTCGACGACTCCCACGACTTCCGTATTCAGCAGTTCCGTATATACCCTGGCATGATGGTAGCCCAGGTGACCGACTCCGATGACTCCGACTCGCAGAGGCCTCATGGAAGATCACACTCCCGAAGATGAATTACTCGAATTTCGCATTTTCATTGTTGTCACTATTATCATTTTCCCACCAGTACCTCGAATTGTGGCCTGAAACGAGCAACCTTGCCAAAAGGAAATTGCTGTATTCGTCTTTGCCCCTGTGAGAATAAAAAATATCCTTCCTGCATAGTGTACAGAATGGAACCTCGAAAACAGAAGATTCACAAACTCCGGACTCCAAAAGCTGCCTGGTTATGATTCCTGAAAGGTCGAAATACACTTCCTTCTTTTTAAGAATAACATACTCAGAGGGGAAAACCTTCATCCCCCACGTTGTCCAGGGATCATCCTCTTTTCTCCCGTAGCAATTTCCGCATATGCCGGGGCCTACCCAGGCCGAGGCACCGTCAAGGGCATCGGGACCAAGAGTGCCAGACACAGTGGAAACCATTGCCGATGCCACATTCATTCCCGATCCTACAAAACCTGAATGTCCTACGGATATCCAGCGTCGTGGGTTGCGCCCGCATAGGACTATCGGAAAGCAGTCAGCAAAGCGCAAACTACCGAAATAACCCGGCCTGTCCAAAAAAAGGGCATCACCTTCGGGCCTTTCGGGAAGGCAGGATTTTTCATCCACGGTGATCACGTTTCTGCCGTGCTCCTGCCTGGGTGCTGCCAGTGGTGGAAATTTCCCAGTTTCGAAAAAAGTGGCACCCAGCTTCTCCGGGTCACCTTCAGCGATCTCTGTGAGAACCCCCCTGCCGAAAAGCACCACCGAGATTTCGCCGTCGTTTATATATTCAAGCAGCCATTGGCCACTCCGTTTTTTGAGCGACCAGGGGGCATCTTCAGGCAACATTACAGGTATTCCCCCACGCTGATGTTTTTTTAAGGATTTCCGCCACCAAGTACAGACTCCCGCAACAAAGAACGGTTCCGCTCGCTTCCAAGGCCTCCTTCAAGGCCTTTCCGGGAGTGTCGATTGTACGGATGCCATCCCACCCGGCTTGGACTGCTGCTTCCTTCAGTTCCTCGGTAGTTGCCGAACGGTCCATCCCGGGAACCTGAGTCAGGAAAAGTTTTCCTTCCAGTTTTTTAAGCAAAGAAAGGGATTTTTGGTAATCCTTGTCTTTCATGGACGCGAAAACCACGGAAAGGTCACCTCGCGACACTATCTCTGAAACTGCCTCTACCAGGGCGTTAATGCCGTGAGGATTATGAGCTCCGTCGAGTATCACAGTTCCGCCTTCCAATACACGGATATCGAACCTGCCCGGCAAACGGACACGCCTGAAACCTTTTTGGATTTGATCTTTTGTTACGGTTACACCTTCAGAGGAAAGAAGCCGAAGGGCAACAACGGCGTTCATCGCATTTAAAGCCTGATGTCTGCCTACAAGCCTCGTTTTGAGGTCCCTGAACGATTCTCCGAAAAGAAACGCGTCGAAGATGGTACCAGAAAGATCCACTTTCCTTACTTTCCACTTCGCGATGCGAGGGGTCACTATTCCCTGGTTTTTCAAGAAAAGACACCTGTTTTGATATGCTCTTTCCAGCGTTACGTCTCCGCCTGCAAAACAACTTTTGCCATTCGGCCTCAGGACGGAGAACTTTTCCACTGCCACCGCCATTGGTGTTTCACCGAGATATTCAATGTGGTCAAGACCGATGCTAGTCAACACAGAAACAGCCACGTTCCGAAGAATGTTGGTGGCGTCCAGCCTCCCGCCAAGTCCGGCTTCGACGATTGCCATGTCCACTTCTTCCGAGGCCGCGATCATAAAGGCCGTCGCAGTGGATACTTCAAAAAAAGTCGGCTTTTCGCAAATTTTTCGAAGCGCCGACTCTACAACATCGATGGCTTCGTTCCATTTATCGGGCGAAACGATTTCACCGCCGATGCGAAGCCTTTCTCCAAAATGAACAAGATGAGGACTTGCATACAGGGCCGTTTTCAATCCTGTTTCCCTCAATACCGATTCGACAAAAGCCGCCGTCGACCCTTTCCCGTTGGTACCCACCACATGAATGGCCCGAAAAGAGCGTTCGGGATGCCCCAAATACTCCAAAAGCCGGGCGATCCTCGAAAGCCCGGGTCGGATCACAGGATGTGCAATACGCGACATCCTTTTTTCAACTTCGTCGAAATCTTTAGTGGTCCATCCGACAATTCCCATTATGCAATACTTTCCTGTTTCCAGCCGCTTGCATCAGATCATCCGCGCCGCAAACTTTCGAGGTTATGGTCGATATTGTTTATTTTTTCCATGCTCTCTTCGAGCCTGAGCTTTTCTTTTTCGACCACTTCGACGGGAGCGTTTTGCAAAAACTTCTCGTTTTCAAGCTTCGTTCGCGATTTTTCCACGGCCTTTTCGATTTTTTCCTTCTCCTGTTGCAGGCGACTTATCTCTGCTGCAACGTCCAGGACGTCCCCGACGGGAAGGAATATCTCCCCAAATGGCAAAACAGCCGTCAGCGCCTGGGAGGGCCTTTGCCCTCCCGCAGAAGAAAAGTTGAAGCTGCTGATTTTCGTCAAAAGTGACAAAAGATCGGCATTGCGCTTCAAATCGGCGAGCAGGTTACCATCGTCGAAAACAAGATGGCCCGTTTCCAGCTTTTTCTGGGGGGGAAACCCGACTTCGGCCCTGAGATTTCGGAAGCCTCTGACAATTTCCTGAAAAATTGACATCTTTCGGCTTTCTTCAGCATCATCGAACCCGGAGTCTGCAACAGGCCAGCTTTCCCTTTCTATGGAATCATCCCCGAACCTGAAAAGGTGCCATAACTCTTCTGTAACAAAGGGAATAAAAGGATGAAGGAGCTTCAAAACATCCCCTAATACCTCTTGAAGCACCCATCGGGCCGCTTCCCGGCGGGTCGGTCCTTCCTCGTTCCGCAAGGCTGGTTTTGCCATTTCGAGAAACCAGTCGCAAAACTCGCCCCAGACGAACTCGTAAAGACTCCGTGCGGCCTCTCCGTAATGATAGGTATCAAGATAATTGGAGACCTCGCCGATTATTTTGTCCCGCCTGGCCAATATCCACCTGTCATGATCTCGGAGAAAGGCTTTTTCCGGTTTTTCAGGCTTTTGCCCGTTGCAAAGATACATCTCCGCGAACCGGGCGGCGTTCCAGAGCTTGTTGAGAAAATGCCGATAGGCCTCTATACGCTCACGACTCAGAAATATATCCCTGCCCTGGACCGTCAGTGCCGCAAGGGTCAACCTGAGGGAATCTGCTCCGTATTCTCCTATGATTTCCAGAGGGTCGATCACATTGCCCCTGGATTTGCTCATCTTGCGCCCTTCCTCGTCACGCACCAAAGCATGTATGTAAACGGTTCTGAAGGGGATATCCTTCATGAACTTGAGTCCCATCATTATCATTCTGGCCACCCAGAAAAAGAGGATGTCGAATCCCGTCGTCAAAAGGTCCGTCGGGTAATAATACTTGAGATCCTCCGTATCATCGGGCCAGCCGAGAGTCGAAAAAGGCCATAAAGCACTGCTGAACCAGGTATCCAGAACGTCTTCTTCCTGGTTTATCTCTAAACTCCCGCACTTTTCGCAGCGGTCGGGATCCTGTTCGGAAACGGTAAGGGAGCCACATTTTTCACAGGTCCAGGCAGGAATTCTGTGGCCCCACCAAAGCTGCCGCGAGATGCACCAGTCCCGTATGTTTTCCATCCATTGGAAGTAGGTATTCTCCCACTGTTCCGGTATAATCTCGATTCGTTTTTCCCTGACCGCCTCTATCGCTTCTTTGGCAAGAGGGGCTGTCTTGACGAACCACTGCTCCGACAGGTAAGGTTCTATCATGGTACCGCACCGGTAGCAACGCCCCACAGAGTGATCATGTCTGTCCTTTCGGACGAGATAGCCCTCTCTTTCGAGCATTTCGACGATTTTCCGCCGTGCCTCGAAACGGTCCAGCCCTTCGAAGTCGGGCCCGGCCTTTTCGTTCATTCTTCCTGTTTCGTCGATAACCTGGACCGGCTCGAGGTCATGCCGTACGCCGACGAGAAAATCATTGGGGTCGTGGGCCGGGGTTATCTTGACGAGCCCCGTCCCGAACTCAGGATCCACCATGTTGTCTTCTATTATCGGGATCTCGCGACCACACAACGGGACGCGCACCTGCCTGCCTATATAGCCGGCATTGCCCTCGTCACGCGGATGTACAGCGACGGCAACAGCTCCTAGAATCGTTTCCGGGCGGGTCGTGGCGACCGTTACACCGCCGTCGCCATCGACAAAGGGGTAGCGCACGTAATAAAGTATGCCCTCCGCGGGCTCATGTTCTACTTCAAGGTCAGAGAGAGCCGTGTGACACCGCGGGCACCAGTTGATAATATATTTCCCCTTGTAAACAAGTCCTTCCTCGTACAGTCTTACGAACACGGCCCTGACCGCTCTCGAAAGGCCTTCGTCCATGGTAAAGCGCTCCCTGCTCCAATCGCAGGAAGCTCCCAGCTTCTTGAGCTGGTTTATGATCCTGCTGCCGTACTCTTCCTTCCACTCCCAGACCTTTTCGACGAAGGCGTCCCTTCCGAGGTCATGGCGCGAAATGCCTTGTTCCTGGAGTTGACGCTCAACAACGTTCTGCGTCGCAATCCCGGCATGATCGGTTCCGGGCAGCCACATGACGTTTTTCCCTTTCATGCGCATATAGCGGCAGGTTATATCCTGAAGGGTGTTGTTGAGGGCATGGCCCATGTGCAACGATCCCGTGACGTTGGGAGGAGGAATCACTATGCTGAAAGGTTCTTTTTCCTCGTCCGGCGTGGATGAAAAAAGCTCCGTCTCCAGCCACCAGGCGTACCATTTATCTTCAATCGGAGAGGGATCATAGGCTTTGCTTAACTCCGGGCCTTTGTCGGTCATTTGCGCGTCCTCCTTAAAGTCCTGTAATTTCCTTTCCCTTTCTTTTACAAGTCTTCATCCAATCCGGCCAAGAATCCATCAAGGGCCTTTTGCAGGTCTTGTATACCGATTCTTTTTTCTGTGGAGACATAGATCGGAGCTCCCGCTGTCGGGGGAATATTCTCCAGATGTTTCCTGTAATAAGAGGAGCGTTTCGTCACAGGGATCTTGTCCGCCTTGGTGAAAGTGATTAAAACTGGAACGCCGCTTGCGGTAAGCCAGCGCTCCAGCTGCCTGTCGTTTTCCAGCATACCGTGCCTGAAATCGACTAGATGGACCACAAGCACCAGGGAAGGACGCGTGGTAATGTAGCCTTCGATCAAGTGCGACCACTGTGAACGTTCTGCTTTGGCTCTTTTCGCAAAACCAAAACCCGGAAGATCGACCAGGTGAAAGGGCCTCTTGGCTCTTACTTCGTAAAAATTTATGCTCCGCGTCTTCCCCGGTTCGCGGCTGACTTTGGCAATACGCCTTCCCAGAAGAGCGTTTATCAAGGAAGATTTTCCCACGTTGGACCTTCCGGCAAAGGCGATTTCGGGCAGTCTTCCTTCGGGAAGCTGACTCATGTTATAAGATGTCGCAACAAGCGTTCCGGACCAGGTTGTTTCAGCCATTGTTTCCGTTATCCATTGCTTTACCGAGTACTTCGAGAATATTGCTCGTGAAATGCAGTCTAATGCCCCTCGTCACCCAGGGGGGCATTTCCTCCACCTCAGCCATATTCTCCGATGGGAATATAACTTCTTCCAAACCGTGACGTTTCGCGGCAAGAAGCTTCTCCTTGACCCCTCCCACGGGAAGAACCTCACCCCTGAGGGTTATTTCGCCGCTCATGGCGAGGCAGCTCTTGACGGCCTTCCCCGAAAGCGCCGAGTACATGACCGTTGCAAGGGCTATCCCGGCTGACGGGCCGTCCTTTGGAATGGCACCTTCGGGAACGTGGACGTGAATATCCATCTTGTCCCACTTCAGTCCCTCGAGGCCAAGTTCTTTGGCATGGGCTTTGAGGTATCCCAGGGCTGTCTGGGCCGATTCCTGCATGATCTCCCCAAGGTTTCCGGTCAAAACGACATTACCCTTGCCCTCCATGGTCGCAGACTCTATAACTAGGACGTCCCCGCCGGTCTCCGTCCAGGCAAGCCCGATAACAGCTCCCGGCTGGGGCTTTTTGGGCAATCTCGCATCGTAATGTTTGGGAGTTCCCAGATATTCGCGCAGGTCCCTTACGGTGATTTTTATCGGGCCAGACTCTTTTGACCTCCGATTTTGTTCCGCCACAAGTCTACGAGTAACCTTTCGCGCGATTCTCGCCAATTGTCGTTCCAACTCGCGAACTCCGGCTTCACGCGTATAATCGCTGATTATTTTCTTTACAGCGTTTGGAGAAAAAACGAGGAAATCATCTTTAAGGCCATGTTCCGCAAGCACCTTTGGGATCAGGTGGCGTTTCGCAATCTGGTATTTCTCCTCGGCCACATAGCCGGGAAGCCTGATAATCTCCATCCTGTCCAAAAGGGCCCTCGGAATCGTGTGGGTAACGTTCGCCGTCGTTATGAACAGTACTTCGCTGAGATCGAAGGGGACCTCCAGGAAATGATCCGTGAATGAACTGTTTTGCTCCGGATCCAGAACTTCAAGAAGCGCGGCAGCAGGATCACCCCTGAAATCGGCTCCGATCTTGTCGACTTCATCGAGAAGCATTACGGGGTTTTTCTTCCCGGCCTGCCTTATCTTCTGTATTATCCTGCCCGGCAGGGAACCGATGTAGGTCCTCCTGTGCCCCCTGATCTCCGCTTCGTCACGAATTCCACCCAGCGACATGTTGACGAAATTACGTCCCAGTGCCCTCGCTATGGATCGGCCCAAAGAAGTCTTGCCGACTCCCGGGGGTCCCACAAAACATAGCACTTGCGATTTTGTCCTGCTGCCAGTCTGTTTCCTGACGGCCAGAAATTCAAGGATCCTCTCCTTGGCTTCTTCGAGTCCCCAATGATCCTCGTTCAGGACTTTTTCGGCATACCTTATGTCGACCGTATCTTTTGAGCGTTTGCTCCACGGCAGGTTGACGAGCCAGTCTATATAAGTCCTTACCACCGTGGCCTCCGCCGAAAGCGGCGGCATCTTGGAAAGGCGGTCGATTTCGTGAAGGGCCTTTTCCCGGGCTTCCGACGGCATGCCGGCCTCTTCTACCTGCTCTTTCAGCTTTTCTATCTCGGAAGTTTCCTCGCTTTGACCCAACTCATCCTGAATTACCTTCAGCTGCTCTCTGAGATAAAATTCCTTTTGCCCTTTTTCAAGCTCCTGGCGAACCCGTTCGTGTATAGATTGCTCAACTTCGAGGATCTCGATTTCTCTCAAGAGTATTTTCAGTATTTTTTCCAGCCGGACCTTGACCTCTGCTGTTTCAAGAAGTTCCTGCCTGTCGGCGATTTTGATTTGCAGATGCGAAGCGACCAGGTCCGCAAGAAAATCCGGATCCTCCACATTCGTGATCGACATCATCACCTCGGTAGGGATCCTCGGGTGAAGTGACACGTATCGTTCAAATTGAGCTGACACGGAGCGCTTGAGAGGCTCCAGCAACTCGTCTTCCACGGCACTAACCGAGGCCATCCTGGAATAGCTGCATTCGTAATGATCCTCTGCAAGGAACATTTCCTCGATCCGAACACGCTCGAGACCCTCGACCAGCACTTTTGTAGAACCGTCGGGAAGCCGGACCATCTGAACTATCATGGCTATCGTGCCAAACTGATACAAGTCATCCGGTTCGGGATCGTCCTGGGTCATGTCTTTTTGGGTCACTATGCAAATTTTTCGGTCCCGCTCGATCGCTTCCTCGAGAGCTCTCCTGGACCCCGGCCTTCCTACGAAAAGTGGCGCCACCACTCCCGGGAAAAGCACAAGGTCTCGCACGGGAAGTACCGGAAGAACCGCGGAGGATCCCCCTCTTTTGGACATCGCCAAGTCAGGCTACCTCCTCGTCATCTTCGAGGAATTCCATTTCAGGCTCTCCCCTGCCCAGAACAAAATCTTCGTTCAAAACCACCCTGGACAGATTTTCTGCCTTGGAGGGGATCTCGTACATGAGGTCCAGCATTATGGACTCCATAATAGACCGCAATCCCCTGGCGCCCGTTTCCCTCAATGCCGCTACCCTGGCTATGGCCTTAAGGGCATCCTCCGTTAAATCCAAAACTACGCCCTCCATTAAAAAGGCCTTCTTGTACTGCCTTATCAGCGCGTTTTTAGGTTCTGTAAGTATCCTGACAAGAGCGTCCTCACCGAGTCCCTCCAGCGAGGCGATCACAGGCAGCCTTCCGATGAACTCAGGTATAAACCCGTAAGCCATCAGGTCATCCGGCTGGACTTCCCTCAGGAGGGCCGATTTCTGGCGTTTGGCTTCCTCTATTATATTTCCGCCGAATCCTATGGTCTTCTTGTTCACGCGCCTGGCGATTATGTTCTCCAGACCATCAAAGGCCCCCCCGCATATGAACAGGATATTCTTCGTGTTGATCTGGATGAAATCCTGGTAGGGATGTTTTCTGCCTCCCTTTGGAGGAACGTTGGCCACCGTCCCATCGATCATTCTCAGCATGGCCTGTTGTACCCCTTCGCCGGAGACATCTCTCGTTATCGACGTAGACTCCGA
>JAHDOX010000156.1 GCA_018434645.1 Synergistales bacterium
AACCAATTACGTCCTGGACGTAATTGGACGCCACCGTGCGAAAAAGCTTTGCGAGAATGAGGGGCCGGTGCATCCCCTCGTTCTGGTCGTGAATGAGGTCCGACTGGATTACCACTCCACACCTGGCGTTGTAACCGGGGGCCTGTGTATACTCGGAAGCTTCCCTTAAAGCGGCTTGGAAAAGCCCGTCCGGTAGGGCCCCGCCGGAAGGCCCGCTGTCAGAAACAAAAAGCCGCCGGATCTGTTTTTCCACGAGCGTTCCCGAACCAGCCCCGCATTTGGTGTTGGTTGCCCATTCGAGGATAGAGGGTTTGCCGTTTTTTTCGGAAATGTTGAAATAATAGGAGTCTTTTGCACCAAGGTGAAAGGCCGCACAGGCATCGGGAGCCACGAGGTGGATTCCCCTGGCCAGGGTGACGCTGTCGTATTCGTAAAGGGCCCCCTCGAAAACGGACGGGAAAAGGGAAGCACCTATGCCGGTGAAAGCGGTACTCCGCAGTTTTATGACATTTATGGCCTGGACCAGCTCCGGCCAGATTGCTTCTTTCAAGACAGCAAGGGGTTGCCCGCAATGTGTCTTGGGCGCCGGTGAGTAAACAACATTCAGATTCTCGTCTATGACAGAGCAATGAATCGCTGAGGAACCGATATCGAAACCCGCATAGAGCCCGACCATCAGACCATCTCCTGTTGACGGTTCTCGGTGAGTTCATCTTTTATTATAGACATTTTTCTCAAAAGCATGTGGTACCATAATCCGGAGTGAAAACGGATAAATGACCAGATATGAAACAAAGGAGGTAAACCCGTGGATATTCGCCTTTTCGGTGATGATATTTCCCGATACGATGGAGAGGTCGTAGCCCTTCTGCTGCATGAGGAAGATCTGGAAAAAGTGGAGGTTCTGGGGGCGGATCTCGCTCCGTTAGTAAGGGCCAGGATCGAAAGGACGGCCTTCAAGGCCAGAAAGGATTCGATAATTTCGGCTCCGGTTTATGGCGGAAGGGTAGGCGCCGTCTACCTTGCGGGACTAGGTAAAAAGGAAAAGGAAGAGCCCGACGCTTGGAGGCGGGCGGCCGCCGGGGTTATACGCCAGGCGATGCAGGAACGGTTTCGATCGGTGTTGATCGCCGCTTTCGAGCGACTTGGTTCCACCGAGGCAGCCCGCGTCGTCGAGGGAGCGATTGCCGGAGGATACCGCTTTTTGAAGTACAAGACCAATTCCGAAAAAAGCGACCTCCCCCCCGAGGTGGAAGAGCTACTCGTGGCAGGAGATGACGAGGCCGCCATCGAAAAGGGCAGGATTGCGGCGGAAGCGCAAAATTTTGCACGTGATCTGGCGAACGAGCCCGGTAACGTGATAAATCCCACCGTTTTGGCCGAAAAAGCTTCGCGGCTCGCCGAAGAAAGCGGGCTGGAATGCGAGATATTCCAGGCTGAAAAACTCAAGGAAATGGGCATGAACGGCTTGTTGTCGGTCGGGGGTGCTTCGAAGACGCCACCCGTTCTCATCCATCTTGTATACCGGCCGGAGAATGGAACTAAAAAGCGCGTAGCCTTTGTCGGAAAAGGCATTACTTTCGACAGCGGCGGACTTAACATCAAACCTGGCGAACACATGAGAACCATGAAAGGCGACAAGACAGGAGCCTGCAACGTATTGGCGGTCATGAAGGCCGTCGGTAGCCTGAAGCCCCCGGTCGAAGTCCACGGCCTGATAGGGGCCGCCGAGAATATGCCGGGAGGAAACGCCTACAGACCCGACGACATTATCGTAATGAGAAACGGAAAAACCGTGGAGATAGACAACACCGATGCCGAAGGCAGGGTTACCCTCGCGGATGTTCTTGCCTACGCCTGTGAGCAGAAACCCTCTGCGATTGTGGACATGGCGACCTTGACCGGAGCATGTGTTGTTGCCCTGGGTGAGTATACCGCGGGCCTTTTTTCACCGGACGAAGCCATGGCGCGTGAGTTTCTTGAAACGTCCGTCGAGACCGGCGAAAGGATGTGGAGGCTTCCTGTCGACGACGAGCGCTTGAGAAAAAAGATCAAATCAGATATCGCCGATGTGGTGAATACGGGAGGCCGCACCGGGGGCGCAATCACGGCAGCCATGTTCCTCCAGGAGTTTGTCGAACAGGAAATTCCCTGGGTGCACCTGGATATTGCCGGTACGGACAATACCAAAGAGGAATACGGGTATTACAGGAAGGGCGCCACGGGTTTCGGCGTAAGGACATGCCTCGCCTGGCTGGAAAAGACCACGGCTAAATAACCAGTGGGAAATATCTGTTTCATGAAAAAGGGGCCCGCAGGCCCCTTTCCTTTTAAAACGGCTTTTCGTTTTTTCGAAAAGTATCTGCAGAGAACTGATTGTACTGAATCGTCGCCCCGACTTGAAAACAAAGGGCTTAAAACAAGCTGGCGGAGGGCGAGGGATTTGAACCCCCGAGGCGTTGCCGCCTAACTGATTTCAAGTCAGCCGCCTTCGACCGCTCGGCCAGCCCTCCGCGGATTCCAATTATAAAGAATTCCGACGGATTACGCCAACGTTGTTTTGTCAGGTCTCCCTTTTTACTGTTGGAATGCATTGTAGAAACCAGCCTGGCTTGCATTCCCCTTTATACACTTGCCTGATGAATGGGTTCCTTCCCCGTTGACATGTGTTAGTAATCGATTAAAAACATTGAAGGGCACCAAGACGCTTGCCATGAGAGATCTTTCCCTTGAACGTACCCGTCTTTTCGTGGAGTTTTGCGATAACCTTTTGTAATCAGAAGAGCCTTTTCTCTCACAACGAAGACGGAACAGGTATTATAATTTTTATGAGGATAAGAGGTTATGATTTTTGTGACATTGCTTTGAGAAGAGAGGAGCGATTCCCTTGATGAAAAAAACGGTTTTTACGGCACTCGTAGCGGTTTTGCTGGTGGGGTTGTTTTCTGCGGGTTCTTTGGCTCAGGGAAGTTGTCCTGTTCCGGCTGGAACCAAGGTGGTTCTGCTGGAA
>JAHDOX010000084.1 GCA_018434645.1 Synergistales bacterium
CGCAGGCCGTTAAAATCTATATTTCAACGTAGAGCTATTCCTGCGGAGCGACGTACCATAACGAGTTGAAACTATTCACGCTTGTATTATAATCAGATCATGATAAGAGAAAAGGATTCACTAAAAAAACAAGAGAATAAAAGTTTCTCGAATTTAGGTAATATATTCATGAAACTAGAGGATTCTTAAAATATACTTTCGTATATTTTTGGAGAGTAGTGGATACTTGTTAAAAGAACTGACAGTAGTATTAAAGAAAGGGGGGGGTATGCAAGCAGAAGGTAAATAGTCAGTGAGTGTGGTTGTTTGCGGCCCTGGGGAAGTAAAATTGTTTTTCTAATGTTAATGGTTTAGAAAATTCCTTTCACTTTGGGGAGGTGGATAGCGTGAAAGAAAGAGAAAGCTTGGCGACCAGGCTCGGTTTTATCCTGGTTTCGGCGGGTTGCGCTATAGGACTGGGAAACGTATGGCGTTTCCCCTTCATTACAGGACGATATGGCGGCGCGGCATTCGTTATTATTTATCTTTTGTTTTTGGTCATATTGGGCCTTCCAGTTATGGTTGCCGAATTTGCCATGGGAAGAGCGAGCAGACGCAACCTTGCAGGGGCGATGAGAGCATTGGAACCCAAGGGCTCTAAATGGCACATATATGGTTATATCGGAGTCCTGGGTAACCTTATCCTGATGATGTTTTACACCGTTGTTTCGGGGTGGTTTTTTGCCTACTTGCTCAGGTTTTTGACCGGGCGAATGGAAGGCCTGTCACCTGAGGAAGTGGGAGCCGCTTTTGGTGGTTTTCTGGGCAACACGCCCGAATTACTGTTATGGACCGTCGTGGTTATCGCCTTGGGTTACGGTATTTGTGCCATGGGGTTGAGGTCTGGAGTGGAAAAGGCAGTCAAATTTTTGATGTCGGGTCTTTTCCTGTTGATGATAGTCCTTGCCGTACGGGCAATTACACTCCCTGGAGCAGAAGAGGGATTGGCCTTTTATCTAAAGCCCGATTTCAGCAAGCTCACCTGGGAATCTGTTTATGCTGCCATGAGTCAGGCATTCTTCACTTTGAGTCTGGGAATAGGAAGTATGCTCATTTTCGGAAGTTATATCGGAAAGGAGCGTTCCCTGGCCGGAGAATCGGTGTATGTATTCCTTCTTGATACGGCCGTTGCGTTGCTGGCAGGGTTTATTATCTTCCCGGCTTGCTTTGCTTTCGGTGTGGATCCCGGTGCAGGTCCGGGTCTTATTTTTGTGTCGCTCCCGAACATATTCAATGAAATGGTGGCCGGACGCTTTTGGGGGTCTCTCTTCTTCCTCTTCATGGTGTTCGCTACCATGACTACTGTTATCGCCGTTTTCGAGCATCTGGTTGCCTTCTGCATGGACGAGTGGAATTGGGGCAGACGAAAGGCAAGCGTCGTGCTTGGCATCATAACGTTTATCACCGCCATGCCGTGCGCTCTTGGTTTCGGTCCCTGGAGCGGGTTTGCTCCGTTTGGGCCGGGGACGGTCGTGCTTGATCTGGAAGATTTCATAGTAAGCTTCAACCTTCTTCCCATAGGCTCTCTATTGTTTATCATTTTTTGCACTACGAGATACGGATGGGGATGGGATAATTTCATTAAAGAAGCCAATACCGGGAACGGCCTCAAGTTTCCTGTCTGGCTTCGTCCCTACATGACTTATGTGTTGCCCTTATTGGTCCTCGCTTTGCTGATTTTGGGGTACATAGACTTCTTCTCGTAAGACGGGGATAAGTCTGTTTCTCGGATATCCAAAGAAGGGGGGTGAATTGTAAAGCAGCAAGCCGGAAAAGCATGGTACCGGATATCAATATCTAAACAGGTAAAGGAGGAGTGGGACAATGCCTGAAGCGGGCAGGGAAAAATTCCTTAAACGCCGTCATCTGATATTTGCCGCCATTGGGTCTGCTGTAGGTTTGGGTAATGTGTGGCGCTTCCCATACATGTGTTATGAGTATGGGGGAGCAGCCTTTCTGGTAGCGTACGTCGTCGGAATTTTTGCTATTGGTATCCCATGGCTACTGACTGAGTTCGCGATGGGGCACTATTTCCAGAAGGGAGCACCCGGAGTATTCAAAAGCATAGGGAAAAAGTGGGAATGGTTGGGTTGGTTCCCCAGCATATCGGCCTTTCTGATTGATACTTATTATGTTGTCATCATGGCTTGGACATTGATCTATTTCTTCAGTTCCATGACCTTGGCCTGGGGTATCGGTGAAGCGGGTGCACAGCAGGCGGGAGATTTCTTTTTTAAAACTGTTTTAAACCTTTCCGACGGCCCAGGGGCACTCGGAGGGTTGCAGTGGCCTATCGTGGCGGCTTCGGCTTTCACGTGGTTCATGATTTATCTGGTGATATATCGCGGCGCCGAGATCATCGGTAAAGTGTCAGAAATAGTTATGACCTTGGCCTGGATCTTGATCTTCGTAATAATAATAAGGAGCGTAACGTTGGTCGGCGCCGTGGATGGCCTTAACTATTACCTTGATATCGACTGGTCGGTTTTAAAGGGTGGCGGGGTATGGTTTGCGGCCTTTAGCCAGATTGCCTTTACCCTTTCCGTTGGCATGGCTGGTATGTATACCTATGGGCGCTTTATTGCAAAGAAAGGTGACATAACAAACAACACTGTCATTACGACACTTTGCGATAGCGCTTTTGCGTTCCTCGCAGGTTTCGCTGTTTTCAGCACTGTGGGTTACATAATGCAGGCTTTGGGGGTAACTTTGCAGGATGTCACCATATCAGGTGTCGGTCTTGCTTATGTGACATATCCAGTCGGGATTTCGCTGATGCCGGCCTTGAATCGCCTGACGGGAGTTCTGTTCTTTCTCATGTTTTGGCTTATCGGTCTCAGCTCCGCCTATTTCCTGGCCTACGGTGGGTACATCGTGCCAATGATCGACAAATTTGGCTGGGAGCGAAAGAAAGTAGCCCTTTGGGGTTGTGTAGCCGGATTTGTGGTTGGGTTGCTTTATTGCACCCAGGCCGGCCTGTATTGGCTCGACATGGTGGACAGGACCGTTGCCTTCTACACCCTGCTTTTGGGCGGTGCGGGTGCTTCGCTCGTCGTAGGATGGGTTTTCGGAGCGGATAAATTGAGAGAGCACGTTAACGCCACTTCAGACATAAAGGTCGGCTCCTGGCTGGATTATCTCATCAAGATAGTGGTGCCGATTGGCCTCTTCTTCGTTGTAGCCTACGGCGGGTTTATGCAGGACCTTAAAGAACCCTATGGTGGCTATGGAAGCTGGGCCAACTCCATCTGGGTTTTGATGGTCTTGGTTTTGGTCGTCAGTTTCGTGTTGCAGGGTATGAAATCGAAAGACGAGATCAGCTAAAAAGGGGAGAGATAATATGACTGGTTCGGCCATTGGAACAACTGTTTTCATGGCTGTGGTTCTGATCGGCGGATTGCTTTTTTGTTTTAGCCATATGGGCAAAGGAGGCGGAGCCTGGGAGGATTGATGCGGAGGATTTAAGACAAGTTCCCAGGAAGTTGAAAAATCCCATGATCCATCTTCTTTAGAGTTGAGCGTTTTCTGTTGGTGGCAGGTTTGCGGTTAGGGCGTTGTCCCTTTTCATGTTTTCCTGCCACCATTTTTTATAAAACCTCAGGTTTTATAGGACTATGCATTTGTTCCTGAAATACGAACGAAACATCTAAAAATGGAACAAAAACCGGCTTCAGGTTCGTTTCGATTGACCTTTTGTGTGGTTCGTGCCAAAATAAACTTGCAGCAGTTCGGATGAAGGCTGCAAGAGAGACTCCGGCCAATATGCGTACGGAGCGCCGAAGGTGCAACCTTCTCCCAAAGGGGGAAGGGAAACTCTCAGGCGGAAGGATTGCAGCTGGACGATTCTCTGGACACGGCATATGTCTGTGCTTCGCAAAGGCACCTGACGTAGTCGTAAGCCGACAGGACAGAGAACCCACCTATTCCGAGAATAGGGGGGTGTCTTTTTTGGTCGA
>JAHDOX010000079.1 GCA_018434645.1 Synergistales bacterium
ACCTGATATCGCGGAGCGAATCTCTGGTCCCGAAGGACAAGATAAGCCTTGGCCCGCCGCTTCCCATGGGTGTCGCAGGCCTGGCCGAACCTGCCGAAATCTGGCTCGACGAAAAAGAATTACCCGATGTGACTCGTCTTGATTCCTTCACTCACGATGGACTGAAATTTCTTTTTGTTAGGATCATCGAGGAAGGTCCGGGCCTCAGCAGGCTCTGCAGGGACGGAGGATACAGGGTCTACCCCAAAGAAAGCGGTCTTTGTGCCCGTTTTCGCTCCCTTCTGTCGGAGGGATGGAAACCGGTGACCACTACCCTTTGGGCTGCAGTCAGGGATTCTTATATCGAGATAGGCATTGGCGATGCCAACCAGGTGGGTCCGGGGACTCTCGTTTCCTCCATGAAGGCTGAAGGCCTGGTTTCGGGATGGGAGGATCTTTTCATCGTACGCACCGTCGTCGGTGTCTGGGATGGGAACAGAATCGTTCCCGCCCTGAAGGCAGGTGATGGGTCATAGAAGAGATAATCCTGGACAGGAAAATAATCGCTAATTGCCTGGACCCGGAGGAGATCCGTGTAGCCGTCGTCGAAGGCGGCAAGCTCGCGGAAATTTTCGTAGAGCGAATGTGGGAACGGCAGCGCGCAGGGGATATCTACAAGGCGAGGGTCGACAGCGTCCTGCCCGGCATGGATGCGGCCTTCGTGGACCTTGGAGAAGGGCGTAACGCCTTTTTGTATCTCGCCGATGCGCGCGGCATGGAAATTCGCCAAAACCAGGAAATTATCGTCCAGGTTTCCAAGACGGCAAGAAAAGGCAAGGGAGCGAGAGTGACGCCCAGGCTGTCCCTTCCCGGCCGGTACCTTGTGCTTGTCCCCGGAGGGAAGGAAATTGGAGTATCGCGCAAGCTGGACGATGAAAAGAGGGATCGTCTCAGGAACATTGCGAAAAAGATACGGCCTGAAGGAATGGGCCTGATAGTCCGTACCGCGGCGGAAGGACTTGATGCGGACCTGTTGCTCGAGGACCTGGAAGATCTTTTGAGGCTTTGGGAAGAAATTTCCCACGAAGCAAAAGTACAGCAGGCCCCATGCCTGCTGTATCAGGATATGGGGCTTTTGGGCAGGGTCCTTCGTGATGAGATGGACGAAACCGTTTCGGAGATCATCACCGACGGAAGGGAAGAATATCTGCAGGCCAAATCCTTCGTGGAACGGTTCTGCAGGGTGGGGGAGAAACCCGAAGTAACGCTGCACCAGGGGAGTATCCCCCTTTTCGAGTTGTACGGGCTGGAGCAGGAGCTCGAAACAGCCCTGGAAAGAAAGGTGTGGCTCGAATCGGGTGCTTACCTCGTTATAGACCATGCCGAGGCCTTGACTGTAATAGACGTAAATACCGGCAAATTTACCGGCAAGGTGGACCTGAGAGATACAGTGCTTGCCACGAACCTGGAGTCGGCCGTTGAAATAGCGAGACAACTGCGGCTTCGAGCCATCGGCGGGATAGTCGTTATAGATTTTATAGATATGGAAAACGCACAGGATCAGAAAGTGCTTCTGGAACGTCTTCAGGAGGTCTTCAGGGACGATCGCTGCAAGGCCAGGGTCTTTGGACTGACCCGTCTGGGACTGGTGGAGCTTACCAGGAAAAGGGCCAGGATGGATATCAGGTCTACCTTTACCAGGGGTTGCCCCTTCTGCGGAGGCACAGGCGTAGTTTCCCGGGAAGAGAGCCTGGCCATGGCCATCAAGCGCTTCGTGCGGAAGGTAGCCTTTTCGAGCAGACCCGAGGCGATACTTCTGGAAACTCATCCTGCCATCTCGAGATTTATTGCTGACAGCCTCCTTGTCCGATGGGAAGAAGAGATGGGAGTGAGGCTCTTTTTGAGGGATATGCCCGAATTCCCCTGGAACAAGTACCGAATAGAGGCACAAGGCACGCTCGAACAGGTCCGGCACAGGATAGACCTTCTGGAAGAGAGGGAGGCAGGGTGCGTTGTACATAGGACGGATCCTGCTTAAAGGCTTCAAGAGCTTCGGAGGCACCCACGAGCTGCTTCTTCCACCCGGCATTACCGCAATCGTCGGGCCGAACGGAAGCGGCAAGAGCAACATACTGGACGCATTGCGCTGGGCACTCGGGGAGACGAACCCCAGCCGCCTGCGTATTTTGAGGCAAAACGACCTCCTCTTTCATGGAAGCCCAAGCCTGCCGCCTTCATCGTCGGCAGAGGTTTTGATCCAGTTGCGTTCGGCCGGCGAAGTATGTTCCATCAGAAGAAAATGGGTTCAGGACGAAGGGAGTCATCTTTTTGTCGATGGGGAAAGGGTCAGGCTTCAGGACCTGGAAGATGTCAAAAGACGCTGGAAGCTGGAGGGTGACCGTTTCGCCTTTATCGGCCAGGGCGAGATTGCCGAGGTGATCCAGCAGCGCCCCGCACAACGAAGGGCTCACCTGGAAACCCTTTTCGGAATAGACCTGTATCGGAAGCGCAGGGAGGACGCGGCCCGAAGGCTGGAGGACGCTTCCGGGGAGATGGTTCGTCTCAAGACATTGAAAGCGGAGCTCGAAAACAGACGAGGGACCATAGCTCCACTGGTGGTTCAGGCCCAAAAGGCCAAGGAAATTTCAGAACGACTCGAAAAGGAATACCGACAGCTGTACTGGATCAAACGAGCAAGGGCCGAAGGGATTATAAAAGCGGCGCAAGGGGAGATCGACCGACTTCAGGGAGAGCATTTAAACTGCCGGTTCTGGGAGTCAGGCTGGACAAGGAAAACCGCCTCCATCGAAAAAATCGTCCCCGAACTGGAAAACCGCCTCCTGGAGCTGGAAGAAAATCTCGACATTGCGGAGAAAAAGCTCGGAGCCTTTCAAAAAGAGATGTTCACCCTGGCTGCCTCGGTGCGGGAAGGCCGGTCGCAACGGCTGCGTCTTGAATCGGACCAAAAGGAACGCGACGAGATACTCCGAAAGCGGGAAAAAGAGCTCGAAGACGCCATTCGTACGCTAGAGGATGCGATCAGGGCTGAAGAAGAAATCATAAAAGAAAAAAAGCGGCTTGATGACAGACAAGAGGCTTTGAGGCTCGAAGCCAGCCGTATTTTGGCCAAAGCGCGCGATCTCGAAGATCGAAAGTCCCGTGCAGAAACCGAGCTTGGGAAAATCAGGGCACGACTGTCCAAAAGCGGATCCTATTTTCGTGAAATGAGGGAAATCCTCGGAGAAAACGACAGGACCGTCGCCCTGGTCAGGGAGGAACTTAAAAAGACGATCAGGGAAAAGGATCGAATAGAAAGCCGGCTTTCTGAGGCTTCCCGAGTCCATGGCGATGCTTACGCGGCCTGCCGGGAAAACGCCTGGAAGCTGCAGACTTTAAGACGGGATATCGTCAAAATGGAAGCTGACGTGGAGGAACTGCAGGACAAGTTGCAAAGTCGCACCTATCCGCCACCTTTGAGGCATCTTTTGGCGGCTAAACGCCTGGGCAGGCTCAAGGTAGAACTTTGCCCCGTGGTAGACGCGATAAACTGCCCGGACAACCTTTCGCGGGCAATCGAAGCTTTTCTTGGCGGACGCCAGTTCTGGGTTCTTGTAGAGGATTACGAGGCGGCGGGTATTTGCATCGAAAACCTGAAAGAAGCGGGAGCGGGCAGAAGCACCTTTCTTACACTGGAAAGGGCGAGTCCGAGATATCCGGCCGGGAAACTGCCGTTGACATCGGATGGTATCCTGGGATGGGCCGCGGAGATGCTTTCTTTTGAAAAAAAATGGGAACCTGCGCTGCTTCATATTCTCGGGGACCTGCTTGTCGTAGAAAACTACGAAAAGGCAAAAGATGTGGCTCGCTTGAAATCCAGGTTTCCGGTTGTCACCCTCGAAGGTGAGGTGATAAACCCTTCCGGTACGGTAACGGGAGGGGCAAAGAGGTCCGAACCGGGAGCACTGGCCCTTGGCAATGAAATCTCACGTCTTAAAACCGATCTTGAAAAAGCCCGTGACATGCGTGAAAGGGCAATTGAGCAGGAGGTATCTCTCGGGGAAGCCGAGCGCCGGGCGGCTCAAAAGCTCGAAGAGCTCGAAAAAGAACTTGAACAGATTGTGCGAAAAGTTGGTGAACTAGAAAAAACCCTGGCAAGGGCGGATCGTGAATCGGAGCGTCTTAAAGGTGAAATTGAAAAAACATCCCGGGAACTTAAAGCCGGGGGAAATGCGTTTTTCGAAAGGGTCGCAGAGATCAGGCAAATCGGGAAATCCCTGGAAGGGCTTAAAGTGCCTGAGGTTGATTCGAAAGATTTGAGAAAAGAACAGGTCAAATCGCGGTTAGAATTGGCTCGGGAACGCTCAAGAGGCGCCAGGGACATTGAAAGCCGGGTTCGTGACGAATGCAAGAGGCTGAAGCGGGAATTGCAGTCTACGGCCAAAAACATTTCCGATGCTGACGACAGGATAGACTCGGCGCTTCAAAAGCTTGACGAACTGGGCATCGAGTATTTCGAGATGAAACGCACCGAATGGGAGCTTTCGGGAAAAAGAGCGAGACTCAGAAATTCCATAAAGAGGCTTGATGCATCGCTCGAAGCAGCCCGTAAAAGGCAGGATAAGGCTTCAGAAAGGCTGCGATCGGTCAAGGGGCTTCTTTCTCTTGCCGCGCAGAAAAAAGCCTCCGCAGAGGCGGAGCTCTCGGAAACGCTGGAGATGTGGGAAGAACGGTACCCGTATATGGGCCAGGAGTCAGTGGACGTGACGAAGCTTGACTCCGTAAAAAGGCGCGTCAGGGAACTCGAGGCGGAACTCAGGGCGTCGGGAGAAGTGGATATGGGGGTGCTCTCCGAGGACAAATCACTGAAGGAGAGGCTGGAATTTCTCTCGCACCAGCTCGAGGATGTAGGATGCGCCATGAAGGACCTGAAACGTTTTATCCTTGAAACAGATGAGCAGGCAGGTAAGTTATTTTCCGAATCTCTCAAGCGGATCGAAAAGAGTTTTTCCTCGTTGTTCCAAAGGCTTTTCGGCGGCGGGGAAGCCGAACTGAGACTTTCCGATGGTGAGGATCCGTGGAACGCCGGGGTGGAAGTAATGGCGAGACCGCCGGGCAAACGCCCCCAGCACCTTGGGCAGCTTTCGGGGGGAGAACAGTCCCTTGCCGCCATATCCCTCCTTTTCGCCTCCATGGAGGTGGCCCAGGTCCCGCTTGGAATCCTGGACGAGGTAGATGCCGCTCTGGACGAGGTAAACCTGAGGAGGTTCTCCGATTTGGCCAGGGAATATTCGAGCAGGATGCAGCTGGTATGCATGACTCACAGAAGGATCACCATGGAGAGGGCTGACGTCATGTACGGCGTCACTCTTTCCGAACCGGGTCTTTCGCAGTTGGTAAGCGTGAAACTGGAGGATTGGGACTGATGAAGACCACAAGGGATGCCCTTCTTTATGGAGAGCTGATGCTTTACCAGCCCGAGAGAGGACCGAGAGTCAGTGTCGATACGGTCCTTCTGGCGGCATACGTGAATATAAAAAGATCCGAAAAAGTCCTCGAAATGGGTTCCGCCCATGGCGCGATAAGCCTTTTGCTGGCCAGAAGGTACCCTGCCGCCGACGTGATAGAGGGTCTTGAAATGCAGGAGGACCTGGTGGAACTGGCCAGGCAAAACGCCGAGGAAAACGGTTTTCGGGACATGCCCAGCTTCAAGACCGGGGATCTCAGGGCTATAAAAAAGATATATCCGCCTCAATCTTTCGACGTGGCAGTCATGAACCCGCCCTACGGGGAAAGAGGGAAAAACCGTGTGAGTCCAGATCCGAGGGAAGCCGTCGCCCGACAGGGGCTCTACTGCACTTTGAGGGATGTCGCACAGGCCGCCAGATACGTTTTGGCCAACAAGGGACGTTTCTATATGGTCATGAGGGCCTCCCGTCTTGCGGAAACCTGTGCCGTACTGGTGGAAACGGGGCTGCAGCCCAAACGGGTAAGGCCTGTTTACCCAAAACCGGGGCGTGATGCATCGGTGTTTTTACTCAAGGCTGTAAAAACGGGCGGAACGGGGATGGTGGTGGAGCCTCCCCTTTTCGTGGAAGATGAAAAGGGTGATTTCACGGAAGAGCTTTTAAAGGCCTACAGGATCGGTGATTCCCTTTGCCGCTGGTGATAGTGCCGACGCCCATAGGGAACCTGGAAGACATAACCCTCAGAGCCCTGAAGGTTCTGAGGGAAGCCGATATCATCGCCTGTGAAGACACCAGGAGAACTCTTAATCTCCTTAATCATTACAAGGTGAAAAAACCGCTTCTTTCTTATCACGAACACAATGAGCGCAAGCGGACGGAGGAACTTGTGGCCCGTCTGGAAGAGGGAGTTTTGGTGGCTCTGGTTTCCGACGCGGGTACTCCCGCCGTCTCGGACCCGGGAACGGTCCTTCTGAAAGCCTGCATCGAGAGGGGTATACCCTTTGATGTCCTTCCCGGACCGACGGCCTTCGTGCCGGCTTTGGTCCTTTCCGGGTTTTGCATTGAAAAATTCAGTTTTTTTGGTTTTCTGCCGAAAAAAGGACAGAAGCGCCGCAGGGCGCTTGAATTATTGAAGGAAGCGCCCGGTGCCCTGGTTCTTTATGCTTCGGTTCACCGGATTGAACGGGACCTCGACGACCTTGCCACCGTTTTGGGGGAGCGCGAGGCCATGGTGGCCAGGGAGCTGACTAAACTGCATCAGGAAACCCTCCGTGGGAGTTTGTCTGATTTATCAAATGAAGTGTCTCGCAGGCCGCGCAAGGGTGAATTCGTGATCGTCATAGCACCGGCTCCGGAAGGTCCTGTAGCAAAAGGCGATGACGAATGGGTGGAAGCCGCAGGAGATCTTCGTGAAAGAGGCCTTCCGATGCTAGAGGTTGTCAAGGTCGTCAATGAAAGGTATGGTATACCGAAAAATACCATAAAAAAATGGTTGCTGGGGCCCGGCGGGCCCGAGGAGGGAGAAAGAAATGGCTGAAAACAGGGCCTTTTATATCACGACCCCGATTTATTACGTGAACGATGTGCCCCACATAGGGCACGCCTACACCACGATCGCCGCAGACGCCATGGCAAGGTACAAGCGCATGTGCGGGTACGATGTCATGTTCGCCACGGGGACAGACGAGCATGGTCAGAAGATCCAGCAGGCGGCTTCTTCGAGGGGGCTTTCCCCCCAAAAGCTGGTAGACTCCGTGGTGGTCAACTTCAAAAAACTCTGGGAACGTCTCTTTATTACCAACACGGATTTCATAAGGACCACAGAAGAGCGTCACATCAGGGTGGTCCAGTGGATTTTCAGTCGCCTTCTGGAAAAGGGCGACATCTACCTGGGTTCTTATGAAGGATGGTATTGCGTTCCCTGCGAGACCTACTTCACCGAAAGCCAGGCGGCCGAGGGAATGAAGTGTCCGGATTGCGGCAGACCACTGGAGAAAATGACCGAGGAAAGTTATTTTTTCAGGATGTCCGGGTACCAGGAGCCCCTTCTTGATTATTACGAGAAAAACCCCGATGCCATAATGCCGAAAACGCGCTACAACGAGGTGCTTAGCTTTATCAGAAGCGGCCTCAGGGACCAGTCCATCTCCAGGACAACCGTCAAATGGGGCGTACCCGTTCCGGGTGACGAAAAACATGTCATCTACGTGTGGTTCGACGCCCTTATCAACTATCTGACGGCCTGCGGCTTCCCCGGCGACGATGCGAAAGTGGGAAAATTCTGGCCCACCGTCAATCACATAATGGCCAAAGACATCATACGCTTTCACTGTATAGTGTGGCCCGCCATGTTGCTTGCCCTTGGAGTAAATCCGCCGAAGAGGGTTTTTTCACACGGCTGGTGGACCGTAGAAGGCGACAAGATGTCCAAGTCCAAGGGGAACGTGGTAGACCCCTTCGAAATGGCTGATCTCTATGGCGTAGACGCCTTCCGCTATTTCCTTTTGCGGGAGATTCCCTTCGGTTCCGATGGGGATTTCTCTGAAGCAGCCCTGGTGCAGCGGATTAATTCGGACCTTGCCAACGACCTGGGCAACTTGCTCAACAGGACGTTGCAGATGGTAAAAAACTTCACCGAGGGGCGGATCCCCGAACCCGGTGAGCTTCAGGACCATGACAAAAGTCTCAGGGACCTGGCCGAAAAAACCCTTGAAGAATACAAGGAGGCCATGGACGTATACGCTTTCGACGAGGCCCTGAAATCCGCCTGGACGCTAATCCGCAGGGGCAACAAGTATATAGACGAGACCATGCCCTGGAAACTCGGGCGCGAGAAAAACATAGAGCGTTTGGGTACGGTGCTTTACACTCTTCAGGAGGTACTGCGCCTTTCTGCGCTTTTGGTGGCGCCCGTGATGCCTGAGACCGCCCTTCGCATCTGGGGTCAGCTCGGGATCGAAGGCGACCCTTCGAAAAGACTTTTTGATGAATACGCCTGGGGCGACCGTGCCCCCGGGACCCCCACGGGAGAAAAGGAAGTTCTCTTTCCGAGGATCGACCTGAAAGAGTGGGAGGCCGAAAAGGCTCAGCGCGACGCCAGAAAAGGGCTGCAGCCCGATCCGGGTGAACACGAAGAGGAAATAACCATCGATGATTTCAGGAAGATAGAGCTGAGGGTAGCCAAAATCACCTCTGTGGAAGCAGTTCCCAAAGCAGACAAGCTCTACAAGATTCACCTGGATCTCGGATATGAACGCCGGACCATAGTTTCCGGGATCCGGGAAGCCTATACCCCGGAGGACCTTGAGGGGATGCGGATAATCGTGATATGCAACCTGAAGCCGGCGACCATACGGGGTGTACAAAGCAAGGGGATGCTGCTCGCGGCGGAGACGCCCGACGGCGAGGGCCTGGCGCTTTTGACGGTGGACAGGGACATCCCGCTGGGTGCGCGGGTTAGATGACGGAAAGATCGTAAGGGAAATAACCTCATGAATTCCCCGGGATATATCGACACACATTGCCATCTGGCGATGCATCCTCTCGTTGAGGATGTCCCTGGAGTCATAGCGAGAGCCCGCGACTGCGGGCTTTCTCGCATGTTGGTCGTCGCTTCAGACGAAAAAAGCTCACAAGGCGTGGCAGACCTCGTAGAACGTTACAGTAGTGAGGAACTCTCGGCAGCAGTAGGAATACATCCTCATGACGTGAAAAGCTGTCCAGGCGGTCTTCCCGCTGAAATCAGGAAGTTGGCCGGTCTTCCCACAGTAGCGGCCATTGGTGAAACAGGCCTTGACTATTATTATGATCATTCGCCCCGAGAGGTCCAGCGGGCCCTTTTCCGGGAACACATCGCCCTCGCCAGGGATTTGGGAAAGCCTCTTGTTGTCCACGTAAGGAATGCCTACGACGACGCCTTACAGATACTCGAGGAAGAAAGGGCTTCGGACTGCGGCGGAGTGATCCACTGTTTTTCCGCAACAGTGGAATATGCCAGAAAGGCGATGGAACTCGGGTTCTATATTTCTTTTTCGGGGCTTGTTACCTTTCCAAATGCCGGAAATTTGAGAAAGACGGCGGCGCTTCTTCCGGAGGAGGTAATACTTTGCGAGACCGACGCACCCTTTCTTGCGCCCCAGCCGGTAAGAGGAAAAACGAATGAACCCGCGAATGTCCGCTTTGTTTATGAAGAAATCGCGCGTTCGCGCGGTGTTGCACTTGACGACCTGGTGGCTGTCGTTGAAAGAAACGCCATGAGGCTTTTCGGATGGAGAGTGTGAATGGCTTGGGTTGTTTCAGGATAGAAGCTTCCTGTAAGAAAACAGGTGCGCGGGCTGGTATACTCAAGACGCGACATGGTTTCGTGAAGACACCCGTGTTCATGCCCGTGGGGACACAGGCCACGGTAAAGGCCATGGCCCCTTTCGAGCTCAAGGCGATCGGCTCGCAGATCATCCTTTCGAATACGTATCATCTCTACCTGCGGCCCGGGCAGGACGTGATAAACGAAGCGGGTGGCCTGCACAAATTCATGGGCTGGGATCGACCAATACTGACCGACAGCGGCGGATTCCAGGTTTTTTCCCTGTCGGACCTGAGGGAAGTGAACGATGAAGGTGTGGTCTTCCAGTCACATCTGGACGGCAGAAGGCATTTTCTTACACCTGAACTGGCCGTCAGCATACAGGAGAAGCTGGGAAGCGACATCGCCATGTGTCTTGACGAATGTGTTCCCTACCCTTGCGACGAAAAAAGATCCGCCGGAGCCGTTAAAAGGACCATAGAATGGGCTGCCCGTTGCAAAAAAGCCCATTCACGGGAGGACCAGCTTCTTTTCGGAATAGTCCAGGGATCGATTTTCCCTTCCCAGAGGCGCCATTGTGCCGAGGCTCTTTCGGAAATGGATTTTCCTGGATACGGCATCGGGGGTCTCTCGGTAGGCGAGCCTCACGAAATCATGTACGAAATACTGGATGAACTTGCCCCGGTCCTGCCGGCGGTAAAACCGCGCTACCTTATGGGTGTGGGATATCCGCCCAACCTCGTTGAAGGCGTTGCCAGGGGAGTGGACATGTTTGACTGCGTTCTTCCTACCAGGCTTGGGCGAAACGGTACGGTCTTTACCTCGAGGGGAAGGCTTAACATCAAAAAGTGCGCATTCGAAAGGGACTTTGGCCCCATCGAACAGGGTTGTACCTGCTACGCCTGCAGGACAGTGACGAGAGCCTATATACGTCATCTGTACCGGTCGAGGGAAATACTGGCTTCGCGGCTGTGTACCTGGCATAATCTTCATTTCCTCCAGAAGTTAATGGAACGGGTAAGAAGTGCTATAGTCGAGGGGACCTTCGAAATGTTCCGCAAGGAATTCAACGAGACCTTCAGGGATGGTGAGAATACGCCTTGAACACGGAGATACTGCCCGTAGACAAATGGAATCCCGATGAAAGGGTGCTGGATTATGCCGCAGGGATACTCAAAGAAGGTGGACTTGTCGCCTTCCCTACCGAGACGGTATACGGGCTCGGGGCGAATGCTCTCGATGCCGGCGCAGTTTTGAAGATCTTTGATGCCAAGGGCAGGCCTGCAGACAACCCCCTGATAGTACACGTTTCTTCGAGGGAACAGGCCAGGGATATAGCGATTGTCGAAGACCGTGCTGAAGCGTTGATGGAAAGGTTCTGGCCCGGGCCTTTGACGCTCGTGTTGCCGGCAAAGGCGGGAGTTCCCAAAGAGGTGACGGCCGGTTTGGAAACTTTAGCCGTGAGAATGCCCGACCATCCGGTGGCTCTGGGACTGATAGAACGGGCCGGACTGCCACTGGCGGCTCCGAGCGCGAACAAAAGCGGAAGACCCAGTCCGACGATGGCACAGACAGTTTACGACGACCTTGCAGGCAAAATACCGCTCATTCTCGACGCGGGTCCGACGGAGGTGGGCATGGAGTCCACCGTCTGCGCTATCGAAAAAGAAAGCCTGCGTATTTACAGGCCCGGTGGCTGTCCCCCCGAGGAGCTTGGCAAATTCGCCGAAAAAATTGTCTTCGATACGGAAGGAGACCTGTCGAAAACGTCTCCGGGGTTGCGGTACAGGCACTATGCTCCGCAGGTGCCCCTGGTGCTCTACGATCCGGAGGATAGGAAACCTTCCTTTTTGGGAAAAGGGCATATCGGCTACATTGGAATGAACGTCCCCCCCTTTTCGGCGCTGCGGGTGATACGCTTCGATTCACCCGCTCATTTTGGAAGAGGTTTTTTCGCTGCACTTCGTGAGATGGAAAAGGAAGTTGACCTTATCGTTGTGGAACTGCCACCAGCCGAAGGAATAGGATATGCTCTACGGGACAGGATAAAGCGTGCTGCCGGAGGATACTAGGACTTGCCAAAACGTGTGGCCGTTGCTACAATCATCGCCGTTGGAAAGGGGAAGTGGCGGAATGGTAGACGCGCTGGCCTCAGGAGCCAGTGTCCGTAAGGATGTGGGGGTTCGAATCCCCCCTTCCCCACCAGGTTTATCCGAAAACCCGTAACGAACGGGGTGTGCAACCGATAAAGGAGGCGCCTGTCCCTTACCAAAAAAGAGAGATAAGGGGTCATGCCGTGTCCCTTGACATGGTGTGACCCTTTCGTTATCCTATTAGTTTGTCACGCAAAGATCCCTAATCCCCCAATGCAGGGAGGTTGTGTTTCTCCCATGGCCGAATTTGTTTCAGTTAGTAGCAAACGTAAGCGACTGACTTTTGGTCGCGCCCACGACCTGGTCGAACTTCCGGACCTTGTCGCGGTTCAGCGGGATTCCTTCCGGTGGTTCTTTCAGCTCGATGAGTCGGGAAAGCTGAAGGATGCCGCCGAAAGGGAAAGCATAGGCATTCAGGAGCTCTTCGACGAGATCTTCCCTATCGAGAGTTACGATGGTTCATTCGCCCTGGAATTTGTCGATTACACTTTGGAGCCGACCTCGATCACCCAGGAAGAAGCAAGAAAAAGGGACATGACATGGTCCCGGCCGGTGCGAGCCACTATTCGCCTGGTGAACAGAAAGACCCTCGAAATCAAGGAAGAGGATGTCTACCTTGGAGATTTCCCCACCATGACAGAACGGGGGACCTTCATCATCAACGGGACGGAAAGGGTCGTGGTGAATCAGCTGGCCCGGTCGGCTGGAGTTTACTTCAGCGGCGAGGAAGGAGTACCAGGCCAGGAAAGGTACGCCGCAAAGGTAATTCCCGACAGGGGAGCATGGCTTGAATTCGACCTGACGCCGGGCGAGGTAATCTCGGTCAATATCGACAACAAGAAAAAGCTTCCCGTGACGATGCTTCTGAAGGCCTTTGGCGTCAAGAGCAATGACGAGATATTGAGACTTTTCGACGGGGTGGAGGAGCAGGTGGATCTCGTGGAAGACGAAGTCCGCGGGCACCTTATAGCCGAGAACGTCAGTAATGAGTCGGGACAGATTTTGATCCATCGAAACAAGCGTATCACAAAGGAAGACCTCGAGGTTCTGTGGAACCTGGGCCGAACGAAAGTGTGGGTCTGGAAGGTCAATGGTGCCTTCGCTGCTACCCTCGAAAGGGATAACACCAGGACCGGCGACGACGCGGTGCTGGAAATATTCAGACGGCTAAGGCCGAATGAACCTGCGCGCATGGAAAACGCCAGGGAGTATGTCTACGGGCTCTTCTTTGATTCAAGGCGTTACAATCTCGGACGGGTGGGTCGCTACAAGCTGAACCGCAGACTTGGACTGGACGTGCCTGAATCCACGCGGCTCCTTACGATCGAGGATATCGTCAGTATAGTCCAGGAGTTGCTCAACCTGAGAAAAGGGACCGGCCGTGTCGACGACATAGATCATCTCGGGAACAGGCGAGTGCGGGCAGTGGGCGAGTTGCTCCAGAACCAGGTACGGATAGGCTTCTTGAGGATGGAACGTATCGCCAAGGAACGCATGACCACTATCCCTGACCTTAACGAGGCGACCGCGAGGGACCTCATAAACGTGCGTCCCATCTCGGCGTCGCTCAGGGAGTTTTTTGGTTCGGGTCAGCTTTCCCAGTTTATGGACCAGACCAATCCTCTGGCGGAGCTGACGCACCGCAGGCGGCTTTCGGCCCTCGGACCCGGCGGGTTGAGCCGCGAAAGGGCGGGTTTCGAAGCCAGAGACGTGCATTACACCCATTATGGAAGGGTTTGCCCCATAGAAACTCCTGAAGGCCCGAATATCGGTCTCGTGACGTCCCTTGCCGTGTATGCCAGGATCAATGAATACGGTTTCCTTCAGTCTCCGAAAAGAAAAGTGGAAAACGGCATCGTCACCAACAATGTGGAGTACCTTTCTGCTGATGAGGAAGACGAATTCTACGTAGGCAGGGCAAATACACCGCTCGCCCCGGACGGGTCGATAGCAGAAGAGGAAGTGCACGTAAGGTACAGGGACGACATCGTGGAAGTACGGCGCGAGGAAGTCCACTATCTGGATGTATCCCCGAAGCAGATAGTATCGGCCTCCACGGCGCTGATCCCCTTCCTCGAACACGACGACGCAAACCGTGCCCTCATGGGTTCCAACATGCAGCGCCAGGCCGTGCCACTGATACAGCCCGAGGCCCCGCGGATCGGAACGGGCATAGAGGCCAGGATAGCCAAGGACTCCGGCTCCTGCGTAACGGCAAGAAGAGCGGGGACTGTCACATACGCCGACTCGGGAAAGATTGTCGTCCAGCCTGCCGAGGGCAGGGAACCCGACGAATATCATCTCGTGAAATTCAGGCGGTCAAACCAGGGAACGGTCATTCATCAAAAGCCCATTGTCAACGTGGGAGAGGTCGTTGCAGCGGGCAACATCCTGGCCGACGGCCAGTCCGTCGAAAGCGGAGAACTGGCTTTGGGCAGAAACGTCCGCGTGGCTTTCGTATCCTGGGAAGGCTACAACTACGAAGATGCGATACTGGTTAGTGAAAGACTCGTAAAAGACGACATGTTCACATCCATACACATAGAAGAATACGAAATCGAGGCCCGTGACACCAAACTGGGTCCTGAGGAAATTACCAGGGATATCCCGAACGTCGGGGAGGATGCCCTCAAAAATCTCGATGAAACAGGCGTGGTGCGAGTAGGAGCGGAAGTCATGGCCGGCGATATCCTGGTAGGAAAGGTGACTCCCAAAGGAGAGACCGACCAGACACCCGAAGAAAAACTGCTCAGGGCCATTTTCGGAGAGAAAGCCAGGGAGGTCCGTGATACCTCCTTGCGGATTCCTCACGGCGAAGGTGGCAAGGTGGTTGCCGTGAAACGGCTGAGCAGACTTGAAAACGGTGATGAACTGAGCCCCGGGGTAAACGAGGTAATCAAGGTATACGTGGCTCAGCTCAGGAAGATAACCGTAGGCGACAAGATGGCTGGGCGTCACGGTAACAAGGGTGTCGTATCCAGAATCCTTCCGGAGGAGGACATGCCCTACATGCCGGACGGCACTCCCGTCGACGTTGTCTTG
>JAHDOX010000080.1 GCA_018434645.1 Synergistales bacterium
GGCATGGCGCCGCTGGACAACAGTTCCGGCAGCTACCAGGGGACGAAGACGGCCCGTCAGGTGAACCGGCGTGCCCGCATGGCCATGATAACGGCGACGATGCGCCATATCCCCCGGGTTGAGGAATCGAGGTCGTACTACGAGAAGAAGCGAAATGAAGGCAAGACCTACCACCAGGCTGTCCGTGCCACTGCCAGGCATCTGGTGAGAGTTATATGGTCCATGGTCAGAAGAGGCGAAGACTACCATATCCGACAACTCCATCATCTCACTGAAAATCCTCCAGAATCTGTCGCGAGCTCTTGAAAATATAAGTGGAATGTTCAGATCTTTATTTTCAGGATTTTCTTCCCTCCAGCCGTAACCCGGGGATTGACCGTCGACTCCTCCTGACCACGGGTATAGAAGAACCCTCCGATAACCGCCGTCAGCGGCGCTACTGCGACGAGGCCGAAACTTCCCACCAGGGTATGAAGTATTTCAGCTGCGACGTAATTAAGGTTGAGTATGTTGACCAGGGGGGTCCCCTGGCCTATGAAAACCATGCGCATCGTGCTGTAGCCTCCGAAATACGCCAGGAGCAACGTGGTTGTCATGGTCCCGATAACTGCCCGGCCGACCTGGAACCCCGAACGGATACCCCTTGCAAGGTCCAGTTCGGGACGATGCAGATATATCTCGTTCATCGAGGCCGACACATCCATGGCCAGATCCATAACCGCGCCGGAAGAGGCGATGAAAATCCCGGAAAGGAAGATCTTCCCCAGGTCGAGGTGAGGATAGCCGGAGTAAAGAAGCGTTTCCGCGAAGGGTTTTACTGCCCCGTGAACAGCGAAAAGCCTGCCGAAAAGGATCGAAAGCGCGCAGGTTAGACAAAGCCCTGCCGTGGCACCCAGAAAAGCCACCAGGCCCTTGCGGTTGAAGCCGGCTACCAGAAAGATGATGACCCCCGTCAGGGCGGCCGTCACGGCCGCGGACAGCACTAACGGGTCGCAGCCTTCGAGATATCCCGGCAGCAGGACCTTCCACAGCATGACAGCGGTGAAAACAAATGAAAGAATCGCCTTTACCCCGGTCCATCCGGCGAAGGCCACTACAAGAAGCACGAAAAGCCCGAGGAGGGCGGCCTCGATGTCGAGCCTGTAGCGGTCGATCAGCGTGACGTCTATTATGTTCCCCCCATCGGCGTCTACAACGGCGAGGACTCGGTCCTGCGGCCGAAAAAACTTGTCAAGTTCCATCTTGCCTACAAGCTGGTTCTGGGCTTCCGCTACATCGCCCTTCCAGGGACCGTCCAGGAACCTGACTTCCAGGATTTGTTCTCCCGTTTTTACGATTCCAAATTGCTGAACCATCGAGTTATCGGCGGAAAGAACCACGGCTTTCGCGTGCACCCGGTTTTGAGGCTGGGCTGTCGAGAGTTTTGTACCCGGAATGTATATTATGAAGACGGTGAAAAGCGCCACCAAAAGAACAAAAATCTTCTCCCTGTCTTTTAAAAAATTCGAAAGCGATGGGCGTTTACTGTCACGCATGTCACTGCTTCACCTCCAGGTGATTTCGCGCTTGCCTTAAATAAAATACAGGGGGCGGAAAGGGTTGGACTTTCCGCCCCGTATGAAGGGGTGGAGAAGGAATTACAGGAGGTGTTTATCGGCTGGCCGTCAGGGCCTTGGCCCCCACGGCATTGATCAGCTTTTTCCCGATATCGGTGTTATCGTAATATCCTGCAAATTGCTCGGCTCCTGCGCCCTGGGCGAAGGTCGCGACGGGAACGCCCGTGTGGGCGTAGGTCGTCCAGGCAAGGCCGGCCTTGTGGTTCAGGGTGTGCGTCAGGGCCACGGTCAGGGGTTCGTAACCCCCGTAGATAAGATAGGTTTCATTATCGCCGGCTCTCTCCTCTTCCTTGTTCATGGAACGGACAAAAGCCTTTTCGATGTTCTGACGCTCCTCTTTTGTCAATGCGAAGTAGAGCCTTTCCTGCGCTTTCCTGTCGCCGTTAGCGGCAAGCAGCTCGAGCTGTTTTCGTTCGTCTTCTGTCAGCAAGACCAGTCCGAAGGCATCTTCTATTTCTTCCTTCAGGTCTTCGAGCTTTGCGTCGCCGGGGGGCGTCGTCTTGCGATATTCGTCCAAAACCTTGTCAAAAGCGATGAAGGACATGGTCTGCCCGCCGAGGTAGTCGAGGTATGTGGAATATTTCGTTCCCGCAAAGCCTATGGTAAGGCCGCCGGTTTCATGGTCTCCCGTCACGACCACGAGGGTTTCTTCGGGGTGACTGGCGGCGAACTCGAGTCCCGCGGCGACGGCTTCGTCAAAGGCCAACGTGTCCTTTATGGTCGTAACGGCGTCGTTGGCATGGCAGGCCCAGTCGATTTTTCCGCCTTCTACCATAATGAAAAAGCCCTGGGGTCCGTCGAGGAGCTCTATCCCCTTGCGGGTAAACTCCTCGAGGGTTATTGGCTGCCCGTCGATGGCATAATCAAGGGCTTTGTCACCGTCGAGTTCGGGGCTCACGGCAAAAACCTTTCCGATGCCCGGCTTCAGGGCAAGGAAATCTTCCCTTGTTCGGGTGACGGTGAAGCCGTTTTTCTCGGCGGCCTTGTAGGTGTCGGTCTTTCCGTCAGCGCTCAAGGGTTTTTTAAGGCCGCCCCCGGCAAAGTAGTCAAAGTCACTGACCGCAAGCTGCATTCCTATTTCGTGGTAGTTCTTCCTGCTCGGTTCGTGGGCATAAAAACAGGCAGGCGTGGCATGGTCGATAGATACGCTTGAAACGATCCCCACTTTCATTCCACGTTTTTTCGCGATCTCGGCTACTGTCTCATAGGATTCTTTCTTGGAAGGGTCCATGGCGATGACGCCTGAATTCGTCTTGAAGCCGGTAGAAAGCGCTGTTCCGGCGGCGGCCGAGTCGGTTATGAACGAATCCGCCGCGTAAGTGGTGGTCAGGCCCTGGTGGGGCATCCGGGTGATGTTTAACTTCCTGACGCCCGGATCGTCGCTCTCGCGCGCGTGAAGATATATCTCGGCCGCGTTCAGTTGCGGGAGCGCCATGCCGTCCCCGATGAACAGAAAGACATATTTCGGCGACGCGGCCAGAGCCTGTGCCGAAATTCCCGCTACCAGGAGCATAACCGTGATCAATACGAAAAGAGTTCTTAAAACAGGTCTTTTCCCACGGAACAAGGACATTTCCATTCCCCCTCTTTTTTCGATGTTTCTCGCTTATGGCAAGAGGGTACGAAAAATACGTTACGGCAACTTGAAAAACGCGTAACAATTGTGTTTTACTCTCAGCGGCGTAGGTCTGCGGGAGCAGGCCGACGTGCATTCCACAACGGATAAGCGTAAAATCAGGATACAGCCTTGCAATTTACCCTGTTAGCGGAGGTTATTCAGATGAAACCTGGCAAAATCTCTTTCAGCAAAAAAGCAAGGGAAATCATGGAATCCATGGGCAAAACGGGTTACCTGGTGGCCGGAGCCATAGGAAGCGGCTGATGCAGGATCCCCGTCGCCCTCGTTGAGGGAGGAGAACCTAAAGACACCTCCGGCTACACCGCAGCCCAAAGCGACGGGTTCACCCTTTGGGTCCCTGAGGACATGACCTTCTCGCACGAGTCAATCCACATTCAGGCCGAAAAGGACCTTGATGGATGGATCCTGTTCACCATGAGAGGCATTTTATGAAGACCTTCGGGCTGCAAGTTTTCGTAATTGGGTCGGAGGGTGATACCCATATTTTCGATTGAATATGAGAGCGCCCAGGATATCGGCAAAAGACACGAACAGCAGGATTCTTTCGCCTTTTCCTTTGCCCGCTGGGAAAAGGCGGAAGAACCGGGAATTCTGGCCGTCGTCTGCGACGGCATGGGAGGTATGGCGCTCGGGAGGGAATCTTCCCTGCTGGCGACGGAGACTTTTACCCGGATTTTCGAGAAAGCCCCACCACATCTGAGCGTCCCCGAAGCACTTTACAGGTCCCTCCTGGCCGCCAACGATGCTGTTTGGGGAATGGCTTCAAAAGCGGGTTTCCCTGGCATTGCAGGGACCACCCTGACGGCTGCTGTTATCGAAAGAGGCTCCCTGTACTGGGCGTCCGTGGGCGACAGCCGGGTTTATCTTTTCAGGGACGGTTCCCTGAAACGCCTTACCGAAGACCACAACGTCGCAAACCACCTTGAAAAGCTCGTTGAAAAAGGCGAAATGGACCCGGCGGAAGCGTCGGCCTACTGGCGGCCGGACGCGCTGACAAGTTTCATCGGAATCGAAGTCCTCGAGGAGTACGACCTTTCCGAAAAGCCCCTTCCGCTTGAAGAAGGCGACGTGGTCCTCTTGTGCACCGACGGCTTGTACAACTTCATGGCCGAGGACGAGATCTGCGAATTCCTCTCATCCGCGCAGGGTGATTCCTCCGCAGGCACGGCCCAAAGGATGGTAAACTGCCTTCGCCAAAGAGGCCTCCCCTACCAGGACAACGTTACGGTCCTCCTGTTAAAATCCCAACCATGAGGGTCAGATCTTTATTTTTAGGATTTTCTCTCTTCCAGTCCATCCACCTGCCGCTGACGAAGGGCTCCCGCTTTGCCTGTCTACTCCGCCGCTCTTTTGGCAACTAAGCTGACCGTGGTGTAATGCAGCCCAAGATGATCGGCCACTTCTTTCAACGTGTATTCGTATTTCCTGACAGCGTCGTGAATCTTTTTGTTTCGGGTTACCTTGTCGTCATCTGCCGAAAAAAGCCTTTCAAGCGATGGACGCGTAACTGTCTTTTCTCGTCTGGCATATTCCTTGTTTTGGTTTTTCTCCTTCAAAAGGGGCTCCATATTTTCGACAAACCGCTCGCTCCCTAGGATACTTCCCTGCAGGTTCTGCCATGGATCAGCCGAAGCCCCGGCGGCGACAAAGGCCCTATACTCCTCGACGGCCCGCTTCGGATCGTCGGCAAACTGCGACAACAGCCAACGTATCTCGAGGAATTCCGGCACAGGCTCGAGTCCGGCGGTAGCCCTATAGCTGCTCCAGGACCACAATTCGGGTGATTTTACGAAGCCCGCGCGGACAGGGTTAAGCACGACGTACCTGGTCAGTTCGAGAAGATGACGGTCCCTCTCGACGAGTATCGACTTGAAGCGGCCCTGCAGGACATGGCCGACAAGCTCGTGGCGTCGGTTGAAGCCCTGGGTATATACAGCATTCAGGTGACGCATGCCTTTCGACAAGTTTGCCTGCGGTGTTTCTATCAGCAGATGGTAGTGATTATCCATCAGGCAATAGGCGTGGCATATCCACTCGAATCGCTCTACCGTATCTTTGAGGAGATTTAAAAAGGCGACCCGGTCGGTTCTGTTTAGGAAAATATCCTGTTTGGCGTTGCCACGGCTCGTTATGTGATAAACGGCGCCTTCGAATTCGATGCGCAGGGGGCGTACCATTTTGGCGGACCTCCGGTAGATAATTTGCGGCTCGCCTCTTTTGTTTTGGCGATCCCGGCCTGGACTTCAGAGCTTGCAAACCTGCCCGTGCAAAGGGCGAAGCAAAAGCATTTTACCATAATCCTAAAAATAAAGATCTGACCCCAAGGGTTTTCGGGCGCGGATGACGACGAAGGACCCTTCGCCCCAACCGGGCTTGGCGGGTTCGACTTCACTGATTTCGTCAAGGCTTGAGAAAATGGTCTGGGTATAGGAGATGTCCCCGAAACCCGCATCGAGAAGGAGTCTTTCCAGCTCCGGCACGGAGTAGAACGTGGCGGGGCGGTAGAAGACGCTTTCGTGTTTGTGCTTTTCATACATCCGCCCGATGGGACTTTCCCGGTCGATGAAACCGATCACCAAAACGCCGCCCGGCCTAAGGACCCGCATAGCCTCCCGGAATGAGGCGGCCGGGTCATCGACAAAGCAAATGGTGGTTACCATGAGGGCGTAGTCAAAGGACCCGTCATTGTAAGGGAGGTTCTCGGCCACGCCGGGGACAGCCTCGATCCCGCGCTTGCAGGCAAGTTCCCGCATTGCCTCCGAGGGTTCGACGCCATGACGTATCCCCAGCGGTGCGGCAAAAAGGCCGCTCCCCACGCCGATTTCAAGTCCTTCCCCCGTTTCCGGAAGCATGGCCCTGACAGCTTCGAGCTCCGACTGATAGGCCAGGTGGTTTCTGTCGAACCACTGCTCGTACTCCTGTGAATGGGCATCAAAAGGTTGCGTTCGTGCCATTTCTGTCGTCCCTTCCTTCAAGACAATGCTTTCAAAATTTATACGTGCCTTCTCAGTGCCCAAGTTCGCCCAGGCGCTTTTTTGCCTCCTTGTGTCCCTGGACGGCGGCCTTTTTGTACCAGTGAAGGGCGGCTTTCATGTCTTTTTGCATCGGCCGGCCAGTCTGGTACATGACGCCCAGGGCGTACTGTGCGGAAGCCATGCCCTGGCCCGCGGCCTCGCGGTACCAGTAATGTGCCTTGGCGAGGGCCCCATGGTCACGATTTTTTTCAGAAATCTGGAAGTACCGGTGAGCCAGGTAAAGCTGTGCCTCGGGTTCACCGTTCACGGCGGCCACAAACCACCAGTCCATGGCCTTCTGCTCGTTTCGCAGAACCCCTTTGTCCTCAAACCAGTAAAGATTCCCCAAGTTCAGCTGGGCCTTCGTGTGGCCCTGGCGAGCGGCCTTTTCGTACCAGAATGCCGCCTTCCGTCCATCCTGTAATACACCGTGGCCGCCCATTTCATGGCAGATGCCCATGGCAAACTGCGCCGGCGGGTACCCCTGTTCCGCAGACTTTTTGTAGAGCGAAAAGGCTTTCTGCATGTCCTTTTGGACACCGTCGCCCAGCTGGTACCTCAATCCCAGACGGTATTGCTCCTCTGGCGAGGAGGCTTCGCCGGCGAAGATCCTTCCGGCAAAGAGAAAGATGCACAAGACCATCGCAAAAACGAAAATCCGTCTCATGGCCGCCACCACCTTTATCCCCCAAGGTCCATGGGGTCGTAGAAATGGGCTTCAAAGCTCAACGGGTCAGGGATCATGTCGATGATCCAGGAAGCCGCCATCTGCTTGAACTCGTTATAGTGGCCCCAGACCTCGCCGGTGACCGTCTGGTTGCGGACCTCGGCGACCCACTCGCAGCGTTCCGTCCGGGAGCCGCCGCCGTAACGGATTTCCAGCGTCGCGATCCCCTTCCATCTGTAGGTGGCCGGGAAAACCGTGAACGTCTTTCCGGGGTCGCGCACGTCTGGTGTACCGGGATCGAGGGTGATGAAATAATCGACCCATCCGCCGGAGCCGTCGAGGAGCTTGATGTACCCAGTCCCCCGACATTGGGGCGTGCCATGGTCATCCAGACCCAGTACAAGGGAAATGGTCTTGTCACGGTAGGAGACGCCGGTTTCGCCCTTGAAAACTCCCGTGGCTGCGATGTTGCCGGTGGTTTTATCAACGGTTGAGGGCACTTCGGCCTTTTCCCTGGCCTGCCCGGCTTCCTCCCTCCGCTTCAGGGCCGCGCGAAGCTGGCTTCCGTCCCCTGTGGAGATCCAGACTTTGGCCGCCTCAAGTCTTTCGATGACACCCCTGTAATAGGCACGTTCCGATTCGGTACCGGATTCCATGGCCCGTTCCTGGTTTTCATAAGCCCGCAAGCGCTCCTTTTCGAAATAGGCTATGGCCGCCCCCTTGGCCAGCCCTGGTGACGCCATGGCGAAACTTGAAAGTCCGCCGTCCGGAAGCTGGTAACTGACGGATCCTACGGTAATGTCCATGAAGACATCCCGCAGACTGTACTCGCCCAATCCCGGGATGGTGACCTTCTGGTCCACCACCGACTCCAGCGGCCCGGCGTCGCCAGGTACGACGGGCACAAACCACGCGGCAGCGAAAAGCGCCACCGCCACTACCGCATAACCTCTCCTCATGGTTCTCATCCCTCTCGCCCCGGGATCATCAATTCATTTGTTCATTATAGCAATTTATGAACTTATTGGGCTTAACAGGGAAGGGAGGTTCAATAGCCGAGTTCCGAGAGGCGTTGTCTGGCCTTGGAGTGATTCTGGGCGGCGGCTTTTTTGTACCATGAAAGGGCGGCGTGCTCGTCTTTTTTTACGCCCCAGCCGTTTTCGCACATGAGGCCGACCATGTACTGGTCCCCGGGCAAGCCGCCTTCGGCCGCCTGCCGGTACCAGTAATAGGCTTTCCTGTAGTTTGCAGGGTCCTTTTCGCCGAGATTGAAATAATGGGCGGCAAGGTTGTGCTGGCAGTCAGGCTCTCCATTGGCGGCACCGAGGAACCACAGGTTCAGGGCTTTCTCCTCGTTTCTCTCGAAGCCCTCCCCGAAACAGTACAGGCCGCCCAGGTAAAACTGCGCCTCGGCATGTCCCTGCATTGCCGCTTCCTCGAACCACCGGGCCGCCTGCCTGAGGTCTTTTGAAACGCCTTCGCCGAATTCATAACATCTGCCCGTCTTGAACTGCGCCTCGGGGTGCCCCTGCTTCGCCGCCTTCTCAAACCAGTGGAAGGCCTTTTCCAGGTCCCTTTCTGCACCTTGACCGGTCTTGTACTTCCACCCGAGACGGTAATGCACCTCTCCCGGGGCGGGACCGGAAGAAACTTCCGCCGGGTTGCGTTCTCCCTCTCCGACGGGAATCCGGCTTAGGGCTTTCTGGATTTGCTCTATAACGTCGCCGTAGAACCCGCGGTCCGCCTCATTATCCCTTTCCTGAGACTGTTCATAGATGCTGCGGGCCGCCTCGAGCTGCCCTTCGAAGTACCTCGTGGCCGCTTCACCGGCCAGGGCCGGACGGGAGGGGGCAAGGCGCAGCAAGGCCTCTTCCGAA
>JAHDOX010000106.1 GCA_018434645.1 Synergistales bacterium
ATCCAGGCCGAGGCATTGGGCTACTCCGTACACGTCATGGCCGGAGTTCTCAGGGACAAGGCCACCGAGGTCTTTGGCATTCCCGAAAACTTCGAGCCCCACGTAGCCTTCGCCGTTGGTAAAAAAGGCGACCCCTACACGCTCCCTGAGGAGTTCCGGGAACAGGAGAAAGCACCTCGCGAGCGCAAGGCCCTGGAGGAAATCGCCTTTTGCGAGTCCTGGGGAAAACCTGCCGAGTGGTTGACCACAAGAAGATAACGTGGCTTGACTAGGTAACCAAAAAGACATATTTTTATATTCGTTCGGCTGGCGGGCAAAAGGTTCCGTTAGTCGAACGAACCGTCAGATACGGGAGAAGTCCTTCGGGAAGCCGGTGAAAATCCGGCACAGCCCCGCTACGGTAAGGATGACAACGCATGCAATCGCCACTGGTCCGATGACCGGGAAGGCGCATGCCGAGGATGATTCCAAGTCCGGATACCGAACCTTCTCCAGGCGCCTTTACCTCCGCGAGGGCCAGGAGGACGGCGTTTGTACACCGGTATGGGCCCGCAAGGGTCCATTTTTTTTGGCCCCAAACCACCTTACAGGAGGGGCGTAACATGTTTGGGAAGGCTTTGAAAGGGAAAACGGCGGAACTGTTGGTTTTTGTGCTCTCGGCGATACTGCTTTCCGGGGCGGTGTCTGCGGCGGAGGAAACGCTTGTCCTGGAACCCGAAGTCGTAACGGGCTCGAGGATCTACACGAACCTCGAAGAAGTCCCGGCACCCACCTACGTGATCGACCGGGAGGAGATCGAAAGAAGCGGCGGTAAGAATCTGAGCGAAATCCTTTCACAAATCCCCGGGATCTATGTAACTCCCAGAAACGGCAGAACCCAGGAGGACAACATAAAGGTTCGCGGGTTAGTCACGCAGGTCCTGCTGCTTGTAGACGGGGTGCCTTATTACAACGCAACCCACGGGGCCGGGGCCATAGCTTTTGATCTCAGGTCCATACCGCTCGCCGGGATAGAGCGGATAGAAATTGTCAAAGGCGCGGGGTCGGCTTTATATGGTTCCATGGCGGCGGCCGGTGTCATAAACATAATCACGAAAAAGCCCGAAGGAGAAGGCTTTTCCATCCTTGGGGAAGGTGGGACAAACGACTGGAGGCGCGGCATGGCGAGCGCCTGGACGACAAGCGGCGATTTCGGCGTGAGAGCATGGTACACAAAATCCGAAGAAGGCGAGTCTCCCTTGTCCTCGACGTATGGGACCATAGATAAAAGTCTCGACTACGATGAAGACTCCGGCGGTTTAACACTGACCAAAGGTCCCTTCACGTTCAATGCCGCCTGGGGCGAATACGAGTCTTTATGGACTTACTTTGGATCACGAAACAGACAGGATGACGAATACTCCCGGTTAAATCTCAAGTGGGAAGAAGGACCAAACCGCCTTCTGATATATCACCATGATCTGGAAAGGAATATTTTTGACCCATGGGGAGAATACTTTTATGAAACAAAGGCATGGGGCGCGGATTTTTCCCAAAGAACGGCCCTGGGGAACATGCTGGTCTCCTGGGGTACCGCTTTCCGCAAGGAAGATATATCCTACGATAGCGGTGTACTTATCGAACAAACCCGGGAAAATTACGCGCCCTTCGTGGAGCTGTCCCGGCCTGTAGGCGATCTCATCCTCAATCTCGGGTTGCGTTACGAAATTTGGGACCAGGACGAAGCCGATGATTACGACGAGTTCGTCCCGAAACTCTCTTTCTTGTACCAGACTCCGATGGGAAACACCTGGTACCTTTCTGCAGGGAAGTTTTTCGCCATGCCGAGCGTGTATGAACTTTTCGGAGACGGGATCTGGACAGATCCCAATCCACATCTCAAACCGGAAAAAGGTTACAGCTATGAGTTAGGCGTCAAGGGCGCGGACATTTACGCCCCCTGGAACATCGGGGTATTTTACATGAACATGGACGACAAAATCGTTTGGGATGGATCGATCTACGATAACGTGGACGAATATCGCGCCTGGGGGATAGAAGCCACAAAAACCTGGCCCTTAGCAAGGTTTTGGGACCTTTCAATCGGGGCCACCTGGATGAGAGCTGAAGAAAGAGACAAGGGAGCCCCATGGTCCAGGTCCCGCGCACCCGAATGGGACATAGACACCTCCTTTATCTACCAAAATGGCCCCGTCCAGGGTCAGCTTACCGTCAACTATTTCGGAAACCGCGAAGCGGGAGAAGGCGTAGAATCAAACGTGACCACCGTGGATGCTTCCATAGGCTATAAGCGGGGTACTTCCACCCTCCGCCTTTCAGTCTACAACCTGTTCGACGAAGAATATTGGGGAGACGAATTTGACGGAACATATTACTACGGTCCGGAGCGGAGGATATACCTGAGCTGGGAATACCTATTCTAATGCGCTAAACAAGGCAAAACGGAGGGTCTTTTATTATAGGGCCCTCCGTTTTTTTGCCTGATGATCTTTTGTTTGCCTGCCTCTGACTTCAGGCACGTTTTTTTGATATCGGGGCAAAAACAGCGCCGACCGACTCCGCCAGGTCTTTCGGCGCTATGAAAAGCTGGAGTCCCCTCATTCCGGCGCTCACACAGATTTTGTCAAACTCCAGGGCACTTTCGTCGATAATGACAGGATAATCCTTTTTCGTTCCCACGGGGGAAACACCTCCCCTGACATATCCTGTAAGGGGCTGTATTTCTTTCAAATGTACCATCTCGGCCTTCTTGTCGCCGCCGGCGGCTGCAAGGGCCTTAAGGTCCAGTTCCGCGTCGCCCGGAACACAGGTCAAGTGTACCCCGCTCCTGTCGCCGCGGGCGACGAGAGTCTTGAAGACCTGCTTCGGGGGAAGGCCGATCCTGGCCGCCACGGCTTCCGCCCCGGGGTCCGCGGGGTCTACGTAATAAGCCATGACTTCAAAGGGTATCCCCTTGCTCTCGAGAATCCTGACGGCATTGGTCTTTTTAACGCCTTTCCCCATGTCGGCAAAACCCCTTAGACGTGGTTTACCCTGCACCAGTCTTTCAGCCGGAAGGGCTCATTGTATATTACCACCCCGTTTAAAACCGGCAACGGCCTTGCCGAAATCACCAATAAGGCGCTGCTTCCGGTAAGCTATTTAGCCTTTCCGCCGCCCGGTTCGAGCACCTCCCTGTAGGCCAGACAAAGGCCTTCGAAATCGTACTCGACGTTCATGTGCTTTATACAGCCACATGTTTTGCCAATCTCCTGCCCTGCCCTTTCTTCCTCTTTCTGTCTCCGCTCAGTCATCGCTCATACCTCCTGCCTGTTTTACGTTTATCTTTTTCTTCCTGCCTTCTCCCGAACGATACGGAGAGCTTTGCCTGAAGAACGCTCTATCGTTTCGGGATCTTCGAGCCGGACACCCACCCTTATCCCCAACACCTCGTGCAATGCCCGGCTTGTCCGTTTGCACAAGGCCTCTTTTTCGTCTTCTGTAAGCCGTTTTTTGCTCTCGCAAACCACCGTGAGTTCCTTGAGGCCTCTCGATTCGGCTACCTCCAGAAAATAATGAAGCGAAAGATCCGGGATATTCCCCAGCACGACCTCGATCTGGGAGGGGAAGACGTTGACGCCCCTTATAATAAGCATGTCGTCGCAACGGCCCTTGACCCTGTCGATGCGCAGGTCCCCTCGGCCGCACGGGCACCGCCCCGGAAGGAACCTCGTCAAATCCCTTGTACGGTACCTGATTACGGGCATCGCCTCCTTCGTGAGCGAAGTAATCACCAGTTCGCCCGTTTCTCCCTCGCCGACGGGAAGACCGGTAACGGGGTCAACTATCTCGAAGAGGAAATGATCCCAGTTGGCGTGAAGTCCAGCCCTCTCGGGACACTCCATGGCCACTCCCCGGCCTATTACTTCCGAGAGTCCGTAGGAGTCCAGGGCTATAACACCGAGGGCTTCTTCTATGCGTTCTCTCATCTTTGATGTCCAGGCCTCGCCTCCGAGGATCGCAAGGCGGAGCCTCAGCCTGTCCCTGATTCCCCTCTTTTCTATTTCCTCCGCAAGGTATAAAGCATATGAAGGCGTGCTGGTGAAGGCCGTCGTGCCAAGGTCCTCCATGAGCATGATCTGCCTGCCGGTGAAACCGCCACCGGTTGGAACCACCATGGCACCAAGACGTTCGGCCCCGTAGTGAAAGCCAAGAGCACCGGTAAAAAGCCCGTAACCGAGAATCACCTGAAATACGTCGGAGGCGGTCATCCCCGCCCTTTCCAGGCACCGCGCCATGCAATCCGACCATGAATCCAGGTCTTTGTGCGTATACGCGACGACCGTCGGCTTCCCCGTCGTCCCCGAGGAAGCGTGCACCCTGCAAACGTCACGCTTGTCGCAGGCCAGCAAACCCATGGGGTAATTGTCCCTCAGGTCTCCTTTGGACATGAACGGAAGGCGGCGAAGGTCTTCCAGGGACCTGATGTCTTCGGGAG